>QGSR01000092.1 GCA_003387805.1 Bacillota bacterium
TCAGCGTCGGCAGCCGGCGGCTGGTTGAAGCCCTCGGGGCGATGCAGCCCGGGGCCGAGGCGCGGGTGGGGCGGTTCCAGAGCGAAGGCAAAACGACCATGCTGGTGGGCACCGCGCAGCGGGTGCTGGGCGTCATGGCCCTGGCCGACCGGCCGCGGCCTGAGGCCGCGGCCGCGGTGGCCGGGCTGAAGGGCCACGGCATCGCCCATACGGTCATGCTGACGGGCGACAACCGCCGGGCGGCCCGGGCCGTGGCGGACCAAGCGGGCGTCGACGAAGTGGCGGCGGAACTGCTGCCGCAGGACAAGGTGCGGGCCGTGCAGGAGCTGATGACGGCCCACGGCGGCGTGGCCATGGTGGGCGACGGCGTCAACGACGCGCCGGCATTGGCCACGGCCACCGTCGGCATCGCCATGGGCGGCGCCGGCACCGACACGGCGCTGGAGACGGCCGACATCGTCCTCATGTCCGACGACCTGACCAAGCTCCCCTTCACCGTCGGACTGAGCAGGGCGACGCTGCGCGTCATCAAGCAAAACATCTACTTCGCCGTCGGCGTCAAGCTGGCGGCGGTGCTGGCGGTGTTTCCGGGCTGGCTGACGCTGTGGCTGGCTATTTTGGCCGACATGGGGGCGACCGTCATTGTGACCCTCAACGGCATGCGGCTGCTGGCCTACGGCGGGGCGCGGCGCCGGCACCGCCGCGCCCGTCATTCGCTTTAGGCCTCCACCACCGGGATTTCGTCCAGCACTTCGATGCCCGCCGGCGTCACCCGGCAGCGGTAGGCGTACATCTCCACGCCGGCGGCGCGGGCGTCGGCCACCGCGTCCGCAAAGGCCGGGTCCGCCTCCCGGTACGGCGCCAGCCGGGTGGCGTCGTCCCGCTGCACGAACCAGACGACGGCGGCCCGCCGGCCCTCCCGCAGCGCGTCGATGAGCCCCCGCATGTGGCGGGCCCCCCCCTTCTTCGGCGCATCGGGGAAGAGGGCCAGGCCGTCTTCCACCAGGTTGCATGATTTCGTCTCCACCAGCAGCGGCGGAACCTGGCCGTCCGACGACGTCAGCATGAAGTCGATGCGCCCCCGGCCCCACGCCACTTCGGCCCGCCACTGATCGTATTCCCGAAACGCCGGCAAGCAGCCGTCGGCCAGGCACTGCTCAAACAGCTTGTTGGGCATGCGGGCGTCCACCGACACCCAGCGATTGTTGTAATGGACCAGCAGCAGCGTGCCGTCGGTTTTCCGGGCGCCGCCGCCGTCCAGCGCGGCCAGGCCCGGCGTCCCGGGCACCAAAAGCTCCTGCATGCGGCCGGAATTGGGCAAATGGAGCAGGAGGCGTCCGGCGTCATCGCCGCCGTCCGGACGCACCTCGACGGCAAAGCGGTTGCGCCGCTTGACGATCCGCACCGGCGTCAGGTTCGAAGGAAAGGGAACAAGGGCCGTTTTCGTGCTCATGTGTTCCAGTATACATGAAGATGCGGCGGGCGGCCGCAGTTCGGCCTAGGACTTTGCCCAACGACGCAGAAGAAGCTATAATTTAGATTCCACCATCGCAAACGAGCAACGCACAGAGGCAGAGGATGCGCTCCATGCCGCCGGCGGTTTTGGAAGAGCAAACAACAAGTGTAAGTGCGCCCATCGGACGCCGCATCCACATCATGGGCGACAGCTGCGCGGGCAAGAGCACGCTGGGGAAGCGGCTGGCCCGGGCGCTGAGCGTCGATTTCGTGGACATGGACGACCTCAACTGGCAGCCCGGCTGGGTCGCGCTCGCGGAGACGGATCCCGGTGAGTTCGAGCGGCGGCTGGCCGCAGCCACCTCCGGTGACGGCTGGGTCGTGGCGGGTTCGTACACCCGGCATGCCCAGCGGGTGTTTTGGCCCCGCCTGGACACCGTCGTCTGGCTCGATTTGCCCAGGCCGCTTCTGGTGCGCCGGGTCATCGCCCGCTCGTGGCGCCGCTACCGCACGAAAGAGCTGCTCTGGGGAACGAATTACGAGCGCTTCTGGCCCCAGCTGATGGTTTGGAACAAGGAAAAGTCGTTAGTCTGGTGGGTCGTCACGCAGTACAAGCGCCGGCGCCGCCAGTTGGTACACTTCATGTCAGATCCGCAGTGGTCGCACATCCGCTTCGTGCGGCTCACGTCGCCCGAAGAGATCGAGCAGTGGGCGGCCCGGGTCGAAGCACACGTTCGATGAAGACTGAGTGTGCGAAGGGGGTGTTGGTCTGAGCGTCGTTCGTTGGGTGCCTGCGCGTGCCTAAAAGGGGACGGCGCCGATGCCAGTGAGGCCGGATGCACACGTACCGGTGGGGCGTGGGGAGGCCCGCGCCACAGTGGCCGATACAAACCGATCGCTAGAGCCTGAGCAAAGTGGCGGCGTCCGCCGAGGGCCGGCTCCCGCCGCTGAAAAGCGGCTGCGATGAGCGGTCGGCGAAATCGGTCGAGGTCCGGATTCGCACGAGCTTCGCAACGCCCGGAATGAGGCGGCGAGGGCGGTGCGATGAAGCAGGAACCGGAAGTAATCGTCCGTCGCGGACGGTGAACGAGTCACTGCGCCGGCCAAGCCTGGAACCCGCGCCCGGCGGGGAGAAGCGACGGAACCCTGCTCCCGAGTTGGTGACCAAAAAACCAGCGAGGGAGTTCGGGCATGAACAGGCGACAGCAAAACGCGGGTTTTGTCTGCGAGCAATGCGGCGCGCGCGTCGAGCCGCTGACCAACGGAAGCTACCGCAACCATTGTCCTTTCTGTCTCTACTCGAAGCACGTGGACGAGGAGCCGGGCGACCGGCGCAGCACGTGCCACGGGTTAATGTGTCCCGTTGACCTGGTCTACAAGCGCAAGAAGGGCTATCAGCTGGTGCACCGGTGCCTGAAGTGCGGCATCGTCAAAGTGAACAAGGTGGCCTTGGACACGGCGCAGCCCGACGACCTGGCCGGCTGGGCCCGGCGGCGGGCGGCGGCCTGCATCTCTCCGCACATCCTCAAACCGTAGCCCATTGCCAAAACGCACACGGCCGAGGGTTGCACCCTGCGTGCGAGCCTCGGCCGCTTCGCGCCCTTCCTCCGTCAGCCAGAATTGACGAAGGAGATTTGCAATTTACAGAGAAAAGCAATTGCATCCGAGTAACCAATACTTTTCGAGGGGTGGTAAAGTGAGGAAACGGCTCGGAGTAGTGGTAATGCTCGTTCTCGTTCTGCTTCTGATTATGTCGGCCGTCAGCAGCGCGCAGACCCTGGACCGGGTGCGGGAGCGCGGCCGGCTCATCTGCGGCGCCAACAACGCGCTGCTCGGCTTCGGCTACGTAGATTCGGACGGCAACTGGTCCGGCTTTGACGTGGACTTCTGCCGCGCCATCGCCGCCGCCGTTCTGGGCGACGCCAACGCCGTGGAGTTCGTGGCCCTCTCGGCCGCCGCTCGCCAGCCGGCCCTCCAGACGGGCGAGGTGGACGTCCTCATCCGCAACACCACGGCCACTCTGATCCGTGAAACCGACTGGACCGCCAACTTCGTGCCGACGACGTTCTACGACGGCCAGGGCTTTATGACCCGCAAGGAGTACGGCATCGAAACCCTCGAGGACCTGGCCGGCGCGACCATCTGCGTCACCAAGGGCACGACGACGGAGCTGAACCTGGCCGACGTGCTCAGGGCCCGGGGCATTCCGTTCACGCCCATCGTGCAGGAAGACGCCAACACCGTGTACGACAGCTACGAACAAGGCCGCTGCGACGCGGTGACCAGCGACAAGTCCCAGCTGGCCGGCATGCGGGCGCTGTTCGCCAATCCGGATGACCACGTCATCCTGGAGCCCACCATCTCCAAGGAGCCGCTGGGCCCGGCCGTCCGCCACGGCGACGACCAGTGGTTCGACATCGTGTCCTGGGTGGTCAACGCGGTGTTCTACGCCGAAGAGGTGGGCATCACCAGCGAGAACATCGACACCTACACCACGGACAACCCCGAGATCCAGCGCTTCCTGGGCCTCCAGGGCGACCTGGGCGAGAAGCTGGGGCTGGACAACCAGTGGGTGTACCGCATCATCAAGCAGGTGGGCAACTACGGTGAGATTTGGGACCGCAACCTGGCGCAGCTGGGCATCCCGCGCGGCCTGAACGCCCAGTGGACCGACGGCGGTCTCATCTACGCCCGTCCGTTCCGTTAAGACCGCGGAGCCGGAGGGTTTCCGGGACGCATACGCTAGGGAAGAAAGGGCCGCCCCCTTCGCGGGGGCGGCCCTCCACCAGGGTGATACGGCATGAGCGACAATCGCGAGCAGGCCGCGCGCAACGGCGGGCCGGCCGGGCCGGGTTCCGGCCGGACCCGGGTCCGGCCGCGGCCGGCGCGGCGCATCCGCTGGGACGACCCGACGACGATTTGGCGCATCGTCATCCAGGTGCTGTTCCTCGCCGTCATCGTCGCGGTGGGCGCCTTTTTTTATCGCAACATGACCGAAAGCCTGCGCAGCCTGGGCCTGACGTTCAATTTCCGCTGGCTGAAGCTGCAGGCGGGCTTCGGCATTTCCGAAGGCATCGCGTACGATCTCACCGACACGTACGGCCGGGCGTTTGTCGTGGGCATCGTCAACACCGTCAAGGTCGTCTTTTTCGGCATCGTTTTTGCGTCTGTTATCGGCCTTGTCGGCGGCTTGGCCCGGCTGTCGTCCAACTGGCTCGTCCGGGCGCTGGCCACGGTGTACGTGGAAGTGTTCCGCAACACGCCGCTGCTGCTGCAGCTTCTGTTTTGGTACGGAGCGGTCATTTTGAAGCTGCCGCCGGTGCGGCAGGCGGTGAACTTGTTTGACCGGGTTTTCCTGAGCCAGCGCGGGGCGTACATTCCCCGCTTCATGCTGGTGGAAGATATCGGCGGCTGGCGGGTTTTCTTCATCGCCGCGATGGCCGTCAGCGTCGCGGTCTACTTCTACCGCCGGCGGCAGCTGATGTTGCAGGACCGGCCCGGCTTCCCGTCGGTGTGGGCGCTGGCGTCTTTCGTGGTCCTGATGGCGGGCGGCTGGCTGGTGCTGGGCTCGCCGGTCACCGTGGACCTGCCGGTGCTGCAGCGGTTCAACTTCGAAGGCGGCCTCCAGCTGACCCCCGAGTTCACCGCGCTCTTGCTGGGCTTGTCGGTTTACACGGGCGCGTTCATCGCCGAAGTGGTGCGAGGCGGCATCCAGGCGGTGGACAAAGGCCAGCGGGAGGCGGCCCTGGCGCTGGGGCTGCGCCCGTTCCACGTGCAATATTTGGTCATCATCCCGCAGGCGCTGCGCATCATCGTGCCGCCGCTGACCAGCCAGTATCTCAACCTGGCCAAAAATTCCAGCCTGGCGGTGGCCATCGGCTATCCGGAGCTGTTCAACATCGGCACGACGACCATGAACCAGTCGGGCCAGACCATTCCGGTGTTCTTGGTCATCATCGCCTGCTACTTGTCACTGAGCCTGCTGACGTCGCTGTTTATGAACTGGTGGAACCGAAGGCTGGCGTACGTCCAGTGACGGAGGCACGGGAGGTGTTTGTGTTTGGCTGCAACGGCACCTGCGCCTAGGGCGGCGGTGCGGGTCCGCCCGAAAGATCCCTGGCCCCGGCGCACCGTCGACTGGCTCGTCAAGAACTTGTTCAGCTCGTGGTTCAACACGCTGCTGACCTTGGTGTCCTTGTGGGTGATTTACTTCACCGTCACCCGCGTTTGGCGGTGGGCCACCGAGACGGCGGTGTGGGCCGTGATTCCGGCCAACTTTCAGCTGTTTCTGGTGGGCGTGTATCCCCGGGATCAGCTGTGGCGGTTCCATGTGATTCTCGGCGTCTTCGCTGTCTTGACGGCGCTGAGCGTGGCCGCCGCCCTCAACCGCGACTTCGGGCGCAAAGCCATGCGCTGGCTGGTCACGCCGTGGCTGCTGTTTCTGCCCGGTTCCATGTTCCTGTTGTGGGGACTGCCGGGCAGCGAAACGCTGCCCCACGTGCAGACGTCGTCGTGGGGCGGCCTGACGCTGACGCTGGTCCTGGCCGCGGTGGGCATCGCCGGGTCGCTGCCCATCGGCATTTTGCTGGCCTTGGGGCGCCGCAGCAGCTTGCCGGTCATCTCCGTCTTTAGTACATTTTTTATCGAGACGGTGCGGGGCACGCCCCTGGTGGCCATCATTTTCATGGCCCACCTGATGGTGCCCATTTTCCTGCCCGGCGTCACCATCGACCGGGTGATCCGGGCCATGATCGGCCTGACGCTGTTCACGTCGGCGTACATGGCCGAAAACGTGCGGGGCGGCTTGCAGAGCATTCCGAAGGGGCAGTACGAGGCGGCGCAGGCGCTGGGCATGAGCCCGGCTCTCACCATGATCCTCGTCATTTTGCCCCAGGCGCTGCGCTCGGTGCTGCCGTCCATCGTCGGGCAGTTCATCAGTTTGTTCAAAGACACCAGCTTGGTGGCCATCATCGGGCTGATGGACCTGTTGGGCATCGCCCGCAGCATCACCGCCAACCCGGCCTGGGCCGGCCTGCAGGCGGAGACGTTTTTGTTCATCGCGATCATTTACTGGATTTTCTGCTTCGCGCTGTCCTACGGCAGCCGGCGTTTGGAGAGGATGTTGGGCCTTGAGCGACCAAGCTAAGACGGCCGTGGGTGCGGCGGGCGCCGCCCCCAATCAGAGCGGCGACGACATCGTCATCGTCGAAAACGTCCACAAGTGGTACGGCGACTTCCACGTGCTGCGAGGCATCAGCACGCGCGTGCGCCGCGGGGAGAAAGTGGTCATCTGCGGGCCGTCGGGCTCGGGCAAATCCACGTTTATCCGCACGCTCAACGGACTGGAGTCGCACCAGGAGGGCCGCATCGTCGTCAACGGCACCGAGCTGACGGGGAACACGAAGAACCTGGAAAGGGTGCGGGAAGAGACGGGCATGGTGTTCCAGCAGTTCAACCTGTTCCCGCACTTGACGGTGCTGCAAAACATTACGCTGGGGCCCATCTGGGTGCGCAAGATGAAGAAGCAGGAGGCCGCCGAAATCGCCATGCGGCTGCTGGAACGGGTCGGCATTCCGGACCAAGCCAACAAGTACCCGGGCCAGCTGTCCGGCGGCCAGCAGCAGCGGGTGGCCATCGCCCGGGCGCTGGCCATGCAGCCGAAAGTGATGCTGTTCGACGAGCCTACCAGCGCCCTGGACCCGGAGATGATCCACGAAGTGCTGGACGTCATGCGGGAGCTGGCGCAAACGGGCATGACCATGCTGGTGGTCACCCACGAGATGGGCTTCGCCCGGGAAGTGGCCGACCGGATCCTCTTCTTCGACA
>QGSR01000093.1 GCA_003387805.1 Bacillota bacterium
GCGCGAGCTCGTCAAAGGGCAGCTTTTTGTCGTATCCCCCGGCGATGAGCACCACGGGCGCCTCGAAGGCCCGGATGCCCGCCGCGGCCCGGGCCGGGCTGGTGGCGATGGAGTCGTTGTAAAACCGCACGCCCCGCCACTCCCCCACCGGCTCCAGCCTGTGGGGCACGCCCGCAAACTCCCGCACCGCCCGGCGAATGTCGTCGGGGCTGATGCCGCACAAGCGGGCCACCGCGGCCGCGGCCAGCACGTTTTCCACGTTGTGCTCGCCCGGCAGCCGGATGTCGTCCAGCGTGCAGACCACGTCCGCGCCGGCGCCCGCCGCGTCCGTTTTCACCACGACGGCCCGCCCGTCCACCCACGCGCCTTGCGGCACCGGGCCCCGCCGGCTGAAGGTCAGCACCCGGCCCGGCGCTTCGGCCGTCATGGCCTGCGTTTCGGGGTCGTCGGCGTTGAGCACCGCGAAATCCGAACTGCTCTGGAACCGGTAAATCCGCTTTTTCGCCGCGACGTAGGCGGCCATGGTGCCGTGCACGTCCAGGTGGTTGGGCGTCACGTTGGTGACCACGGCGATGCGGGGGCTGCGGTCCAGCATTTCCAGCTGGAAGCTGGACAGCTCCAGCACCACCCACGCGTCTTCGGGGATGGACTCGGCGGCCTCCAAAAGCGGCCTGCCGATGTTCCCGCCCACGTACACCGGCCTGGGGCCGCGCCGCAGCATCTCACCCACCAGGCTGGTGGTGGTGGTCTTGCCGCTGCTGCCGGTAATGCCGATGACGGGCGCGCGGCACAGCGAGAAAAACAGCCCGATTTCGCTCCGCAGCGCCACGCCCCGGTCCCGGAGCCGCTGCAGCACCGGCAGGTCCTTGGGCATGCCGGGCGTCAGGAATACCGCGTCCCAGTCCGCGTCCAGCCGTTCCAAGTAGTCCGGGCCCAGCACGAGTCGCGCGCCCAGCCGCCGCAGCTCTTCGGCCGCGGGGCCCAGCGCCTCTTCTGATTTTTGATCAAACCCGGTCAGGCGCGCGCCGCGGGCGGCCAGCCAGCGCACGACGGCCATATTGCTGACGCCGAGGCCGACCACCGCGACGGACCGGTCACGCCACTCCACCGCCGCACCCCGTCCTTCGGTGGACTCCGCCCATATATATGCCTGCCGCGGGCGGTACTATTGTGCCCGTCACCAGCAGATTCTTCCGCTCTGCAAGGCTTCCTCCGAGACAGTCATCGGTTCGGAGAAGATAAGGTGGCCCACCAGGCTGTCGATGACCCGGCCTTCCAGCAAAATCTGCACGGCCTCCACCCCTTCCAGGGCGGACAAGGTGCCGACGATGGCGTACGCCGTCAGCAGCTCGCCGGCGCTGCCGCCCGGGTGGTTGGTGCGCAGTTCCATGCTGTAGTCGACCACCGCCAGCCCGTCTTCAATGACAACGGACAGGGGCCGGGCGCCCCGGGGAATGGTGCCCACCAGCGCCTCGGACTGGGGCCCCCGGCCCAGCTCCTCCAGCGCCCGCAGCGGCAGATCCGGCCCCGCGGGCAGATGACGCACCTCCGCGATGAGGCACTGGGCGTCGCCGTCCGCGAAAAACAGCCGCACGGGCACCGTTTCCGCCGGCGGCTCCGCCGGCTGCAGCACCCGGTCGATGGCCGGCTGCCAGCGTCCCGCGTAGACCCCCAGCAGGACCAGCAGCATGACGAACAAAAACGCTGTCAAAAGCCGCAGAGGTCGCGACACCAGTTCTCCGCTCCTACGCTCCGGCCTTGGCCGCTACTCCCGCAGGGCGCTGAGCACCGCCATGGGCACCAGCGCCACGGCGTCGCCGGGCAATTCGCCGCCCTGGAGGAAGCTAAGCACGGCCTGTTCGGACGTCTTCTGCCACTCCAGCCGCGCCGCGGGCGGGGCGGTTTCGTCCTGCTCCGCAAAAAACCGGAGGATGCCGTGGACGACCGCCGCCGCGGCCCGGGCCTGAAACTCCGGGTCCACCAGCAGTTTCTCTTCGTCAGGGTTGTCGATAAAACCTACTTCCACCAGAGCCGACGGCATCTCGGTGTTGCGCACCACGTGGAAAGCCCGCTGGTGCACGCCCCGGTCGTTCAGCCCCAGCTCCCGCACGAGCTCCTGCTGCAGCGAGCGGGCGTAGCGCTGGTTGATCGACGTGTCCGGCGTGCTGCCCCGCTCGGGGAAGTAGAACGTAGACGTGCCCGCGGCGATGCGGCCGAAGCCGATAGCGTCGGCGTGGATGCTGACGAACGCGTCCGCGCCCACCGCGTTGGCCAGGGCCGAGCGATTGGCCAGCTCCACAAACACGTCTTCATGGCGAGTCATGACGACGGTGGCGCCGGCTTGTTCCAGAAGCTCGGCCACTTTGAGGCCGATGGCCAGCGTCACGTCCTTCTCGTACGTGCCCGAGTAACCGATGGCGCCCGGGTCCCGGCCGCCGTGGCCCGGGTCGACCACGACGGTCCGCCCGCCCAGCTGCGAGCGGCGCAGGGCCAGCACGGCCCGCAGCCCGTCGGGCGACAAAATCATGTAATGTTCCACGATGCCCGACGTCTCGACGACGATGCGGCTTACCGCCGGCTCGGCCTGGCCGGCCCGCACCGTGCCGATGACGCTGCCGGGCGGCAGCTCCGCCGTCAGACCCAGCGACCGGTCCAAGCTGAAGCCGGGCAAGTCCACCACCAGGCGCTCCGGCTCGCGGAAGCGGCGCACGTGGGGCGTCAGCGGCGCGTCCCCTTCGATGAGGACGAACTCGGTCCCGCCCTGCTGGAAGACGGCCACCGCGCGCAGCGCGGCCAGGGATCCCGGCAGCGGCTCCTGCCGCTGAACGGCCACGCCCGTCAGCGGGTGCAGCACCAGCGTAAACATCCCGTCCGTGCCCGGCTGCGCCACGCCTTCGACGCCGCCGGCGAAGCGGGCCGCGAACAGCGACGCCGCCGGGGTGCCCGGCAGCTCCACGACGGCCCGCACCACGTCCTGTTCATACTGGCTCACCCGAAGGGACGAGGCAAAGGGCTCGGCCAGCGGCATTTCCTTGGCGCCGGGCACCGACGCGCCGGTCAGGTCCACCACGATGCGGTTGGGCTCCCGCAGCGGAAACACCCGGTAGCGCAGCGGGCCCGTGGCCGCCATCTCGATGGCCAGGCCGCCGTTGGCCGTAGGCGCCGCCGACAAAACGTCCAGCTGATGGTTCATGACGACGACGAAGCCTTGGCCACGCTCCGGGCGCTCCAGCCGGTAGCCGGTGGGCCCGGTCAAGTCCGCGACCAGCCGCACGCCGCCGTCGGGCGTCGCGCTGGCCCGCACCTGGACCACGATGTCGCCGTCGCCGGGCATGGTGCTCCAGCCCGCGCCCAGCACCGCGTCCGGCACGTCCACCACCAGCCGGTCCGGCAGCGGGAGGAACATGAGCCGCGGCTCCACCGGGCGGTCCGCGTCCACCTCCAGCCGCACGCGGCCGTCCACCACATCGATGCCTACCCGCTGCAGCACCGCGGGCGCGCCGCCGGTCCACAATGTGGCCGGTCCGGCGTCCTCCTCGGGCACGCCGGATCCCGCCCCGTGCGCCGGCATGGCGTCGTACCCGGCCAGGTCGTCGTACCCGGTCCGGCCGCCGCTCTCCGTCTCTTCGGCGGACGCCACCTCGGCGGCGTCCGCCGCGGCCCCCTCTTCGCCGCGGGACGTCTCGCCGGCGACGCCGGGGGCCGACACGTCTTCACCGCCGGACGCCTGGCCGGCGCCGCCCGGAGCCCCCCCGTCTTCACCGCGCGACGCCTGGCCGGCGCCGCCCGGGGCCCACACGTCTTCACCGCCGGACGCCTGGCCGGCGCCGCCCGGGGCCGCCGCAACTTCGCGGCCGGACGCCGAGCCGACCATTACCGCGTCCGCCGGGTCGGCTCCTCCGGACGCCGAGCCGACCACTACCGCGTCCGCCGGGTCTTCTCCTCCGGACGCCGAGCCGATCACTACCGTGTCCACCAGGCCTTCGCCGCCGGGCGCGGCGCCGGCAACTTGCGCCGCGTCCTCCCTGCCCCGGCCGGCCCCCGCCCTCCCGGCTTCGGAGGCTCCGTCCACGCCGCGGGAGCCGCCCCCGCCATCGCCTTCAGTGGCGGCACCGGCCACGGCTCCAGCCACGGCGCCGGCCACGCCACCAAGACCGCCGCCAGCCCCTTGGCCGGCAGCGCGGCCTTCGCCCTCGATATCAGCAATGTCATGCCCCGCGGTCCCGGCCGCGGCCAAGGCTGCGCCCGTGCCGGGGGCGCCGCTAACGTCCGCACCCGGCACCGTCGCCTGTGCCTGCATCTCGGCCCGGATCGCGGCCGCCCGCTGGGGCTGGCGATGGTCCAAGGCCAGCGTGCCCGAGGCGATGTCCCAGTTCATGCGCAAGTCGACGATATCCGCCACCAGGTTGAGAGGGATGAACAACACGCCGTCGACGACCTGCGGCGGCACCTGCAAATCGACCCGCCGGCCGTCCAACACGGCCCGGCCGTCATCCACCACCAGCACCGCGTGACGGGTCCCGTAATGAAGGGCCACCACCGGGAAATCCGCGTCATCTACCAGCACGCCGAGCTCGGCCCGCAGCACGTCGCTCGCGATGCCCAGTCCGGTGCCCAGCAGCGCCAAGGCGGATCGCGCAGGCACTGTCTCTCCGTCAATCCGGAGCTCAATGGATGCGTCGACCGCCGGTGCCGACGTCAGCACGATGACGAGGCTGAAAAGAAAAAAGAGGAAGAAGCGGCAGCCCCGCTCCATCGGGTTCGCCTCCCGGTGACTCCTTCGGCGTCCGTGTCGAATCTCCTGACCGCTTTCTGGCGTATTTTCCCACGTTATGCGGGGATTTCCTGCCCCGTCCGAAAAACCGGGACGGAAAACATGGGCGCCGGGACACAAAAAGCGGCCGCCTTCCTTTTCAGGAAAGCGGCCGCTCCTCGTTTGGTGGAGGCGCCGGCGAGTCGCACGCCGGGTCCGCAACGGCAGCCAACGACGGTTTCTACGAGCGTAGCCTATGTATTAATCTCGCCCTGGCGGCCTCCCATAGGCAGGATGCGTGCCGGGCCAGCCCGTCGGGTGTCCTCCCGTCCCCCGGGCCAGGAACGGAAGCGAGCCTGCATCGTGTGACGCCTTCAGCCGCTCTGCAGGCTCAGCGGCCGAGACGTGCGGCGGTTAATTAAGCAGCCGCGAGAACAGGTTCGTTGTTGGCGTTTGTGTTTCGCCCACCGTTTTTACGAGCTGGTGGAACCTCGGCTCGCTTATCCATCGCTGCCGCTCGCCACGTCGAGCCTACTCGCCCCCAAGATTCCCCATTCGCCGGGGTCAGCCGGCTTTGCTGCGCAGCGGCTCAGCGGAGAGCCCGGTCCTTCATGGCTCGTTCGGCTTGACGCCGCACGTCCCGTTCGGCCATGGCTTCCCGCTTGTCCCACTTCTTCTTCCCCCGGGCCAGGGCCAGTTCCACTTTGGCCCAGCCCTGCTCGCTAAAGTATACCCGGAGCGGAATCAATGTCAAGCCCTGCTCGCGTGTCTTGCCGATGAGCCGGCGAATTTCGTCCTTGTGCAACAGCAGCTTGCGCGTACGGGTCGGCTCGTGATTGAACCGGTTCCCGTGGGAATACGGGCTGATGTGCATGTTGTACAAGTACACTTCGCCGTTCTCGATGCGAGCGAAGGCGTCGTTCAGGTTCGCCCGCCCCGCCCGCAGGGACTTGACCTCCGTCCCGGTCAGCACGAGGCCGGCTTCTAGCGTTTCCAAAATGTGATAATCGTGCCGGGCCTTCCGATTCGTGACCACGGCCTTGTACTCCGCCACCGCCACCACCTCGTGCCAACTCAATTATAGCACGGCAAAGATCCCTGTCAACGAAAGGCACTTGACCGGGCCGCCCCCGGTCCCGTGCCGCTCGGCTGCCGCCCGTGCCTTGCCGTGGCTTGCCGTGCTCTGCCGTGCTCCGCCGTGCCTTGCCGGGCCCTGGGTGTCCGTCAGTGCCTTGCCGCGGACTGCCGTTCCTTGCCGCGCCTTGCCGTGCCCTTCCCCGCCCTACCGTTCCTTGCCGTTCCGTGCCGTGCCCTGCCGCGGCCTCACTTGTTCTCGCCCTCGGCCCACCAGCGGGTCAAACGCCGGCTCCAGGAGTTGAAAAATGGGCCATAGCCGCCGGAAAAGACCCACTAGCGGGGCAACGCTCGTACGGTATCGGCTTGCCCGGCGCTGGAACCCAATTTCATCTCCTTCCTTTGATTACCAGGCCGGAATCCCCGGCTGCGACGGCCTTGCCGGTGTCAGCCCCCAACACGCCGCGCAGGCGAGTTTACGGACGGGTTCTCGGCTCCATCACATACCGGCTCAAGCGAGAGCAGCCCCGCCGAACGGCCGGAAAATGGGTCACGATCCGTCCCTGACCATCGAAAAATGGGTCATTTCCGGCGAAAACGACCCACTGGTGGGGCGTCGCTTGTACGACAACGCCGGGCCGACCGCTTGCGCCAGACTCGCCGTCATGCCATTCATTTCCAGCCGCCAAACCCCGGCTGCGACGGGCTTCTCAGCACCAGTCTCCTGCCCACTGAGGCCTCGCATCACTCAGAGGGGCTTGGTTCTGCTGCACGTCCTCGCCGACCGACGCGAACCCGGTCGACGCCCCATCGATGGGTCGAACTCAGTTCCAATCGGTCCCAAAATGGGTCGTCCCCGGCGGGAACGACCCATTGGTGGGGCATTGCTTGCACGACAGCGCCGGGCCTGCCGCTAGCTGCCGACTCGCAGTCATGCCATACATTTCCAGCCTGCAAACCCGGCGGCGACGGGCTTCTCAGCACCAGTCTCAAGCGCCTTGAGGCCTTTCATCGCTCGGAGGTGCTTCGTTTCGCTGCACGTCGTATCCGACCGATGCGCACCCGCCGAACGCCCCAACAATGGGTCAACCTCCGTTCCAATCCGTCCCAACATGGGTCGTTCCCGCCGGGGACGACCCGTTGATGGGGCATTGCCCGGACGACACCGCCGGGCGCGACGCTGGATCAGACTTCCATCTTATCCCTACGATTTCCAGCCCACAAACCTCGAAGGCGAGGAGGTTTCCGAGCCCACGACGACCCAACCGAGTCGGGAAAGGTTCTCGGGACCGCCCCAGTGCGTCACTGGCCACCTCCGACCCGAGCTGGTGCGACGGGCGACCCAAAGGTGGGCCCAACCGCCGCTGCCGGAGTGGAAAAATGGGTCCTTC
>QGSR01000396.1 GCA_003387805.1 Bacillota bacterium
GGACATCGAGTGTTGACGACACCCGGGCTGCGGCGAGAGGCGGCGGGTGCGCGGCGGCAGGCAGCGGCGAGAGGCCGCGGCCCGCGGCGGTTGGCGATGGCGAGGGGCCGCGGCCCGCGGCGGCAGGCGAGGGCTGGCAGGCCACGGCGGCCCCGGCCTCGAAGTGCCACCCAGGGCTTGACGCACACGGGGTGCCAGGCTGGGCCTCGTGCAAGCGGAACGCCGGCCCGGGCTTCGAGCTGGACAAGGGCCAAGCTGCGCTTCGCGCTGGCGAAGGGCCAAGCCGGGCTTCGTGCTGGCGAAATGCCAAGCCGCGCTTCGTGCTGGCGAAATGCCAAGCCGCGCTTCGCGGACACAAGCGCGCCGCGTCCGCGGCCCGGCGAAGGAGGTCGGCCATGTCTCGGCAGGAACTGGTCTTCACCGTGCACCGCCAGTGTACCGCCTTCATGGACGTCATCCGGAGCGGCCGCCGGTTTTTGCCCAAGGTGGGACGCAGCCAGCGGTTCGCGGCCGATGACGTGGTGTACGACTACGGCGACGCGCCCAACTGCCTCTTTCTCGTCAACGAAGGCGTCGTCCGCACCAGCGTGCTGTCTTCGTCCGGGAAGGAGCTGGTCACCGGCGTCTGGGGCCCGGGCGAGGTGTTCGGCGAGTTCTGCCTGTGCCAGCAGCAGCGGGAGCGCAACGAGCGGGCCGTGGTCGTGGAGGACGCGGAGCTGGTGCGTCTGGGCGTGGAGGAGCTGATCCAGCTGGTGTCGGTGCGTGAAGGCGCGCTGGCCATGCTGCAGCTGTTTTGCCACCGCATCAGCGCGCTGGAGGAAAAAGTGGCCGAGCTGGCCTTCGCCAACGTGCGCACCCGGCTGGGCCTGCTCCTGCTGCGCCTGGCCCAAGACGGGACGCCGCAGCCCGACGGCAGCGTCTTGTGCCAGGAGTATCCGACCCACGAAGAGATGGCCCGCCGCATCGGCACCACCCGGGAGCAGGTCAGCGCCATTTTGGCCCAGCTTCGTCGGGAGGGCGCGGTGGCCTACCGGCGCACCGGCCCCATGCGGATTTTCCCCGACCGGCTGGAAAACCGGATCGAAGCCCCCTGACCGGTAAAGTGACAGCCATAGCCAGCCGATATAGGTGATGAGCAGGAGCGTCTCTCGGAGCCGGATCCTGTTTCCCTCAGGACCCGGGCCCGAATGTCGCGGCCGGGGGTGCATTTGTCCGAATTGATCTCATAACTCCTACAAGACATGCAATGTCGATGTACCAACTAGACAGGCACACTTGACGCATCACGAGTTCGGGAGGAAGCGGTCGTGCGCTTGAAGATCGGCACGAAGATGGCCCTGGGCTACGGCCTCGTCCTGGCCATGCTCGGGGTCGTGCTGCTGTCGGGACTGAGCGGGCTGAGTCGGGTCGAAGAGACATACGAAACCCAGGTGCTTCGCAGCGCGGAGAATTCTCGGATAGCGCAGGAAGTGGCCTGGCACGTCATGACCCAGTCGTTTGCCGTCGCCGCCTTCATTACGACGGACGACGGCGCGTACCGGGCCATGTTCGAGGAGGCCGAGGCGGGCGCCAGGGCGGCGCTGGACCAGCTCAGAGCCAACTCGGTATCGGACCGCGCCCTCGAGTTAATTGACTGGGTCGCGGCGCTGCACGCGGAGTACTCCCGGGAGGCCCGGCCCCTTTTTGACTCCTTCGCGTCCATGAGCGGCAACCAGTTTTTTCAGCTGGTGTCGAGGCTGGACCTGCTCCGGACCGACCTGCTGGACACCGTCGACGAACTGCTGGAGTATCAAGCGGGCCGCAGGGCCGAACAGCAGGCGCTGGTGGACGAGGGCAGCGCCCAGGCCCGGCGGCTTATGGTCCTTTTCGCGCTGGTGTCCCTGATCATCGGCTCCGTGGCGGCCGTCACCGTCACCCGCAGCGTGGCGGGGCCGGCCCGGGCGGTGGCCGAGGCGGCCGACCGCCTGGCCGAAGGGGACCTGACCCTGGAGACGCTTCAGGTCAAGACCCGGGATGAAGTCGGCGACATGGCCAACGCCTTCAACCGCATGGTGCAAAAC
>QGSR01000094.1 GCA_003387805.1 Bacillota bacterium
CGCCAGCATCATTCGCACGACAGCCAGCGCCTGCGCCGCCAGCGGCGCCTGCACGGCCAACAGCCCCCATGGCCCGCGCCGCCGCCTTCCGCGGTCCCCGCCTCCTCCCGGCCCCGCCGCCGGCGGGCACAGCCACGGGCATAAAAGGAAAAATGGCACAATGCGAAGAAAACCTCAAGCGCCGGACGCCGACGTCAAATACGCTGAACTTGGATTCAACAATCAGGGAAAGAGGTGGCGTCATGGCCCGTTCGATCATCATCGGCGGGGGCGTCATCGGTCTGCTCTCCGCCTACGAACTGCGCCGCCGCGGACGCGACGTCATCGTCATCGACAAAGGCAATTTCGGCCAAGGGGCCTCGGCGGGCAACGCCGGCTGGATCACGCCTTCGCTGTCCGCGCCGGTGCCGGCGCCGGGACTGGTCGCGCAGTCTATTAAATGGATGCTCCGTCCCGACAGCCCGCTGTACGTCAAACCGTCGGTCGTTCCCGGCATGCTGGGCTGGCTGCTGGAGTTCTGGCGCCACTGCAACGTGGAAAAGTACGAGCAGGGCCGCTCGGCCCTCGGCATGCTGAACCGGCTGTCCTTGCGGGATTTCGACCGCCTGGCCGAGCAGGGGCTCGACTTTGAAATGCACTCCGCCGGGCTCCTGTACGTGTTCCGCACCGAAGAAGCGCTGCGGGCCTACCTGGACGACCTGGCCCACTGGGAAGAGTTCGGCGCCAGCGAGCCGAAGCGGCTGACGCCCGACGAAGCCCGGGAGCTGGAGCCCGCGCTGCGGCCCGAAATCATCGGCGGGCTGCTGGTCGAAAGCGAACGCCACGTCCGCCCCGAAAAGCTGCTGTCCGCGGCCGAGCAGTGGCTGCGCGCCAACGGCGCGGACATGCGGGCCCACACCGAAGTCGCGGACCTGGTCATTCAGGACGGGCGCGTCACGGGCGTGCGGGTGAAAGGCGGCGACGTCATCGAAGGCGACGAAGTGCTGCTGGCCACCGGCGCCGAAGCCGCGTCGCTGGCCGCCCGGGCCGGCTTCGAACTGCCTATGCAGGCGGGCAAAGGCTACAGCCTGACCATCCGCAACCCCAAGCTGAAACTGGGCCGCAGCATGTACCTGGTGGAAGGCCGGGTCGCGCTGGCGCCCTACGACGGCGCCCTGCGCCTGGCCGGCACCATGGAGCTTTCGGGCATCAACACGAACCTGTACGAAGAGCGCATCGCGGGCATCCGCAAGAGCGCCGACCTTTACTTGACCGACTGGTCCGATGGCGACGAAATCATCCCGTGGGTCGGCATGCGGCCCATGCTGCCCGACGGCTTGCCCGCCATCGGGCGAGCGCCCACCATCCCCAACTTCTACATCGCCTCGGGCCACGCGATGCTGGGCGTGACGCTGGGGCCCACCACCGCCGCCCTCATCGCCGACCTGATGACGAAGGGCCAGGCCGAAATCGACCTGACCCCCTTCGACCCCGCCCGGTTCGACCGCAGGCTGGCCGCCGCCCGGCGCTGACGCGCCGGCGGCGGTTTTCTCTTCCGCCCCTCAGTACCGGATGTAGGCGCCGAGCCCGCCCACGGCCCGCATCGGGTCCGCGCACGCCCCGTGCAGCGGAATGACCTCGACGCCCCGCACCAGCGCGCCGGCCACCACTTCTTCGATAAACTCGGGCTCGGCCTCATACGCGTGCTCGTACCCGTCCGGCACGCGGAGCCGCAGCGGGCTCAGCTCACCCAAAGCGCCCGCGTCGGCGTCCTCTTTGCGCAAGTAGCCCGGGATGCGCATGCGGGCGCACAAATACAGCCGCTCCACCCGGTTTTGCGCCAAGAGGTCCAGCACTTCCTGCCCGCCGGCCACCGCTTTGCCCCGCCCGTGGAACCGTTCCATCAGCTGGTTCACGTGGGTCTCTTCCCAGCGGTCCCGCCAGGCGGCCACGGCCTCGGCCGTCGCGTCGGCCAGCTCTTTCACGTCGATGTACGCGAAGTGCTTGCCGTTGTTGGAAATCACCTTCTCCCGCCACCGCCGGGAGAGGGCGTTGACGAAGATGTCGCGAACCGCGTCCGCGGCGAACACCAGGAGCAGGTCCCAGCCGTGCTGGTCGGCCACCTTTTCCACGTCGGGCGCCAGCTCGGCGAAGCGGGACGCCACCAGCTTGGCGAAGCGGCTCTCGAAGCGGTCCTCGTGGGTGACGTAGGCGCGCCCCCGGGCCGGATTGGGCGCCGCGGCCGCGGCAAACCGCCGCCAGTGTTCGGTGTCCAGCTCCAGCTCCCAATGCTCCGCTTCCTCCAGCACGCCCTGCCGCCAGGAGAAGGAGTGCACCTCGTCTTGCCAGGCCACGAACACGCCCACCGCAGGCAGCCGCTGGATGAAGGAGAGCAGCGGCAGCACCGCGGGCCGGCGGCCCCAGGCGAAGCGGGTGCCGATGCGTGCGTGCACGCTGCGCCACCAGACCCAGTCGGGCTCCAGCGAACGGATGTACACAAGACCCCGGTGCCGGACCTCCACGGGCAGCTTCATCAGCTCACGCCGCACCTGCTCCACGGTGCGCTCCAGCAGCTTGTCGCCGGGATACTGCTGCGTGAGGGCCCGCAAACCCGAGTTGACCTTGGACTGCCAGCGCTGGGCCTCGTGCCGGTGTTCCGGGGACGGGTCGATGTACGCCGTGAGAATGCTGCGGGTGCCGCCGGCGGCTTCCTTGGCCGCCAGTTCCATGATATCGTCCATGTCAATGAACACGGTGCGTTCGGTCACGCCCATCGCTCCTTTCCGGCCGCCGCTCTTGCGGCCCCCCTTTTGCCGCCCGGCTTGAAAGCAATACGAGCCGAGGCGCACGGGGTGCGCTCGGCTCGTTCTCGGAAACGCGGCGTGGCGACGTTCACTTCAGCTCCAGGCGCCGGCCGTACCGTTCGTCCTTCGGGTCCCGCTTGGGCGCCCGGATTTCCAGCACGCCGTTCTCGAACCTGGCGTCGGCTTTGTCGGCGTCGACCACGGTCGGCAGCGGCACGACCCGCTGGAACGAGCCGTATTGCCGTTCACTGTGGAAGTAGCCTTCCTTCTCGACCCGGGTCTCCCGACGCCGCTCGGCCCGGATGGTGACGCGGTCGTCGCTGATCCACACGTCCGCGTCCTCGGGCTTCACGCCCGGCAGGTCGACGCGGACCACGACCTCGTCGCCTTCCTCGGCCACCTCGACGAAGGGGCCCCGCCTGCGATCAGGGCCGAAGAACTCGTCGAGCAGATCCCACGGCGAGTACAGCGTCGGCCACAGCCGCTCGAACCGGTCTTCCGGCCGGCCGAACCTCCTCATGATCTCGCGCATACGGCTCACCTCCGCACGAAATGATGGGCCGTCGGGCGGCGCCCCCGGCGTCCACGTCCTGTCAGGTCTCCCCGTTGCGTGCCGCCTCTCCGGCTCGGATGACGTGGAGGCTCGGGCCGGCGCCCGCCCGGCGGTGAAAGCAAGAGAGGTTAATTAGCTTATTTTTGCATCTCTTCCTACTTTTATTATACGGCATTGGTTAGGGAACGTCAAACAGCGAGCAAGAAAGCGCGCCCGGCCGGGAAGCGCCGGGCGCGCCGTGTCAGCGCCTGCAACGGCCTCTAAAAAGCCATCCCGAGGCCCACGGAGAAGCTGGTGCCCATGGCGCCGCCCAGCTGGGATTCCTTGATGTCGCCCTCCGTCACGTTGGTGGACACCGGGAAGCCCACGCCGACGCCGATGTCCACGACGAAATTGTCCCGCACCGTGAACTTGTAGCCGGCCGCGCCGGTGAGGCCCAGGGCCGTGGCGCGGGCGTTCGCGCTGCCGGACTTGCCGCTGACGCTGGCGTACACCGCGTACGCGCCCACGTAAAAGCCTTCATGCGGCACGCCTTCCAGGTAATAGCGCACGCCGCCGCCGAAGGCCGTGGCGGTGAGCTTCAGATCCTGCGTATCCACTGACCAGTAAAACACCGGCACGCCCAGGGTTATGGGCCCCCGCCCGATCTCGGTCTCGTATTCGACGGAGAAGGCGCCGACCAAAAAGCCCAGCGGATTGACGGTCACCGTGGACTTGGCCATGGCGCCGGGCGCGGCCACGAGCAGCAACGCCAGCAGGACGACCACAACGCTTGCCCGCTTCACGCAAACCGACCTCCTGAACTCGATGTGATAGGTGAACATTTCTGCCAAAGGTCTCCACTTTCCTTTGGGAAGAGTGAAAATCAAAAGGGAATTTCCACTTTCTTCCAGAGCCACGTCCGCCCCGAGGCGTGATGAAGCCGCCGCGATGTGCTACGGTATAAGGCAGTGAGGGATGGCTGATGGACCGGTGGTTTTTCGAAATGCCCACGCTGGAGCTGTGCCTGCATTTGCTGGGCAAAGAGCTGACGCTGGACGGGGTGGGCGGCTACATCGTCGAAGTTGAAGCGTACATGGGCCCCGAAGACCGGGCGGCCCACTCCTACGGCGGCCGCCGCACTCCCCGCACCGAGGTGATGTTCGGGCCGCCGGGGAAAGCGTACGTCTACACCATCCACGGCCACCACTGCCTCAACGTGGTCAGCGGCCCGGAAGGCGTCCCCAACGCCATCCTCATCCGGGCGCTGGAGCCCACCCGGGGCGTGGACAAGATGATCGAGCGCCGCGGCCGCGACTACGATCTCACCAACGGCCCGGGCAAGCTGTGCCAGGCCCTGGGCATTACCCGGCAACACAACGGCTGGGACTTTTTGGATTCGCCGCTGCGCATTTCGGAAGGCATACCCGTAAAAACGGTGGCCGTAGGCCACCGCATCGGCATCGAAAACACCGGCGAAGCCCGCTGGTACCCGTACCGCTTTTGGATCGACGGCAACGAGCACGTGTCGCGGCCCCGCAAGGCGCTGAAGAAAATTCAGTTGTGACGGCCCTAGGACGGCTTCGCGGCCTCGGCCGGCTCGGGGGATCGCGTCGGCGCGGCGCCCGTTGCCACCGCTGCCCCCGCTGCCACCGCCGCCGGCGGATGGACCGGCCGCCCGTCCACGGCTGCGTAGAGCAAGTCCACCAGCTGCGCGAGTTTGCGCTCGTCCCGTTCCTCGTCGGCCAGCCGCTCCCCGAACCGCCGCACGGGGTCCCGCACCGCCGCCACGTCCACTTCCCGGCCGGCCAGCGCCATAATTTTCTCGTGGCTGGTCTTGATGACCGTCTCGCCGTCGTTGATGAGCTCCTCGAACAGCTTCTCGCCCGGGCGGACGCCGGTGTAGACGATTTCGATGTCCTTGCCCGGCACCAGGCCCGAGAGGCGAATCAGGTCATGGGCCAGGTCCGCGATGCGCACCGGCTCGCCCATGTCCAGCAGGAACACTTCGCCGCCCCGGCCGATGGCCGCCGCCTGCAAAATAAGCTGCACGGCCTCCGGGATGGTCATGAAGTAGCGGGTCATGTCCGGGTGCGTCACCGTCACCGGGCCGCCCTGCTCGATTTGCCGCTGGAACATGGGGATAACGCTGCCCCGGCTGCCCAGCACGTTGCCGAACCGGACCGACACGAACCGGGTGCCGCCGGGCACCGCTCCGTCGGCCGCCGCTCCGTCGGCCGCGGCGCCGTTTTCCCGCCCGGGCCCCGGGCCCTCCGCCGCCGCTCCGTTCGCCGCGGCGTCGTTGTGCGCCGCCTGCATGGCCTGCACCACCAGTTCCGCCATGCGCTTGGTGGCGCCCATGACGTTGCCGGGGTTGACGGCTTTGTCCGTGGACACCATGACGAACCGCTCCGCGCCCCAGCGGGCCGCGGCCTCGGCCACGTTGCGGGTGCCCAGCACGTTGTTGGCGATGGCCTCGTCCGGATTGACTTCCATTAAAGGAACGTGTTTGTGCGCGGCCGCGTGGAACACCACGTGGGGCCGGTAGCGTCGGCACACCTGGTCCATCTTGGCCCGGTGGCGGATGTCGGCGATGACCGGCGCCAGCGCCGCGCCCGGGCACCGCTCCCGCAGCTCGGCGTCGATTTCAAACACCGCGTTTTCGCTGTGGTCCAAAAGCACCAAGAGCTCGGGCTCGAACGCGCACACTTGCCGGCACAGCTCGCTGCCGATGGAGCCGCCCGCGCCGGTGACCAGCACCCGCTTGCCCCGCAAGTATCCGGAAATGGCCGTCAGGTCCGTGGCCACGGGCTCCCGGCGCAGCAAGTCCTCGATGCGCACGTCCCGCACGTCCTGGGCCCGCACCTGCCCCGCGACCAGCTCGCCCACCGGCGGCAGCGTCTTCAGCTCCGCGTCCGTCTGGCGGCAGATGGCCATGGTTTCCCGGATGACGTCCGCGCCGGCCGACGGCATGGCAATAATGATGCGCTCGACGCCGTAGCGCTTCACGATGTCGGGAATGTCCCGGCGGCGCCCCAGAACCCGCACGCCGCCCAGCTCCCGGTTGATTTTCGTGACGTCGTCGTCCACCAGCCCGACCACGTGCACGCCCAGGTGCGGCTGGCGTTCAAACTCCCGCACCAGCATGGAGCCGGCGTCGCCCGCGCCCACGATGAGCACCCGCTTGCCCCGCTGGCCGGAAGCCTTTTGAATCCAGGCGCGGCGCCAGCGCACGGCAAAGCGCGGCGCGCCCGCGGCAAAGGCGAACAGCAGCGCCTCGATGGCGAACACCGACCGCGGCAGCCGGATGACGGACGTGGTCATGGCCAAAGTGAAAAGAAGGACGGAGCCCAGCGCCACGCCGGCCCCGCCCGCCAGGGCTTCCCGCAGCGTGGCGTAGCGCCACAGACTGGTGTAAGCGCGAAAAGCCCACAGCGAAGCGATGCGTACGACGACGAACAACGGAATGATCGTCGGCAGCTGAGACCAATATATGGAGGGAACATTGCCGTCAAACCGCAGATGCAGCGCAGCGGAAACCGCAAAGGCCGCCATGGAGGCGTCCAACAGCAGCAGCGCCGCGTAGCGCACCCGGCCTTTCCACATGCGCGGTCTCCCCCTTAGAGCCACTACCGCCCGCAAGGAGTTCTTGATCGCGCGAGACCATTCCTGCAAAATCCGTGTAATTCATGTCAAATTCGATGCTCGGAAGTTCAAGTGGGCGAAACAAATGTTAAATTTTCGGACGCGGTTCGGTGCCGGGCGGCCCGGTGCGGGGACGGACGGACACGGCCGGGCGCCGGGCGGGCGCGGCTCCTCGCCCGGCGGATGGAGCCGGGCGCCCGGCGGACGCGGCCCGGCGCCCCT
>QGSR01000397.1 GCA_003387805.1 Bacillota bacterium
AAAGGGGTCGTCATTTTCCTGGCGGGCACGCTGACCACGGGTCCCGGCTCCATGCACCCGTCCACCGCCATCGCGTTTCTGCTGGGCGCGGGCACGTCGGCGGGCGCCGGCTTTATCGGCATGCGGGCGGCCACGCAGGCCAACGTGCGCACCGCCAGCGCGGCCCGCAAAGGCGGCATGGTCGAGGCGCTGGGCGTGGCTTTTTCGGGCGGCGCGATCATGGGGATGGCCGTGGTCGGGCTGGGCTTGGCCGGTCTTTCCGTGGTGCTGCTCCTGTTTGGCGACGCCCGTGACGTGAACTCGTTCAACATCGTCAACGGCTTCGCGCTGGGCGCGAGCTCCATCGCCCTGTTTGCCCGTGTCGGCGGCGGCATTTACACCAAGGCGGCCGACGTGGGCGCCGACTTGGTGGGTAAAGTGGAAGCGGGCATTCCCGAAGACGACCCCCGCAACCCGGCGGTCATCGCGGACAACGTGGGCGACAACGTGGGCGACGTGGCCGGCATGGGCGCGGACCTTTACGAGTCTTACGTAGGGTCCATCATCGCCGCCATGGTGCTGGGCGCGACGCTGTTCGCTTCGGGCGCCGTCTCGTCGCCCATTGTCGTGGCTGTGCCGCTGCTGGTGGGCGCGGTGGGCGTTGTGGCCGCGATTTTGGGCACCTTTTTCGTGCGGGGCGGCGCGCAGCCGCAGAAGGCCCTGAACAACGGCACCTTCGCCGCGGCCATTCTGGGCCTGGTCGGCATTTTCTTCGTGACCCGCATGATGCCCGAAGGCGGCTTCGCCGTGTTTGTTTCGATTGCGGCCGGTTTGGCCGTGGGCATCGCCATCGGCTCGGTCACCGAGTACTACACGTCTGCGGACTACAAGCCGACGCGGGGCATCGCCCAGGCGTCGACCACGGGCACGGCTACGAATATTATCGACGGCATCGCCGTGGGCATGATGAGCACCGCCGTGCCGATTTTGCTCATCGCGCTGGGCATCGGCATTGCGTACTTCGTCAGTGAAGGCGCCGTGGCCGGCATGGGCTTGTTCGGCATCGCCGTGTCGGCCGTGGGCATGCTGGCCACCACCGGCATGACGGTGGCGGTGGACGCGTACGGGCCCATCGCGGACAACGCGGGCGGCATCGCCGAGATGGCGGGCCTGCCGCCGGAGGTCCGCGAAGTGACCGACAGCCTGGACTCGGTGGGCAACACCACCGCGGCGGTGGCCAAAGGCTTCGCCATCGGCTCGGCGGCGCTGACGGCGCTGGCGCTGTTTGCGGCGTACTCGCAGGCGGCCAGCATCAGCGCGATCGACATTTTGCAGCCCATCGTGGTGGTCGGCCTGTTCATCGGCGCGATGCTGCCGTTCCTGTTCGCGGCCATGACGATGAAGGCCGTGGGACGGGCGGCGTTTGACATGATCGAGGAAGTGCGGCGTCAGTTCCGGGAGATCAAGGGCCTCATGGAAGGCAAGGCCCGTCCGGACTACTCCCGGGCCGTTGACATCAGCACGCGGGCGGCGCTGCGGGAGATGATCCTGCCGGGCGTTCTGGCGGTGGTCATGCCCCTGGCCGTAGGGCTCATCCTTGGCAAGCTGGCCCTGGGCGGCATGCTGGCCGGTGCGCTGGTGACGGGCGTGCCGCTGGCCTTGATGATGGCCAACGCGGGCGGCGCCTGGGACAACGCCAAGAAGCACATCGAAAGCGGCGCCCACGGCGGCAAGGGCAGCGAGGCCCACGCGGCGGCCGTGGTAGGCGACACGGTGGGCGACCCGTTCAAGGACACGTCGGGTCCGTCGCTCAACATCTTGATCAAGCTGATGTCCATCGTGGCGCTGGTGTTCGCGCCGCTGTTCGGCGCCGGGCTGTTCGGCTGAGCGGTGCGGCGCAGGCCCCGGCCGATGTCTCCGGCCTCGGCCGACGGCTCCCACCTCGGCCGATGTCTCCGGCCTCGGCCGACGGCTCCCACCCCGGCCGATGGCTCCGGCCCTGGCCGAGGTCTCAGGCCCTGCCCGATGTCTCCGGACCTGCACGATGTCCCCGGCCCGGGCCGCCGGTTCCGGCC
>QGSR01000095.1 GCA_003387805.1 Bacillota bacterium
GAAGTCCGCACCGTGGCCCGGGTTGCCGTTGGTGCCGGGCATCCCGAGGCCGCCCGCCGGGGCGCCCGGGGCCGGAGCGGCGGCCGCGGACGCGTTGCCGGCGCCCGCCGCGGGGTTGTTTCCGCCGCCCGCCGGCGCCTCGCCGCCGGAAGGCGCGGCCGCCGGGCTCGCGCCCGCCCCGGCGCCGGCGGCACCGGCTTTGGCCTGCTGGGCCTTGGTATGGAGGTAGCGCTCCAGCGCCTTGGACAGGGCGTCCGGCAGCGACAGCACCTTGTTGGGCCCGAAGCCGAAGGGCTGCGCCCCGCCGATGCCTGACAGCTGCTCGACCACCAGGCCGAGTTTCTTCAGGTTCGACACCGGGCTGGGCGTCCGCAGGTACAGCGAGATGAGGCGCCCGATGGCTTCCGAGTCGGCGGTGATGTCCATGCCGCCTTTGCCCAGCACGATGATGGTTTCGAACGGCTCGCCGTTGGTTTCGTTGATGGTGATGCGCGCGGTGCCCACCATGGTCTTCTGCCGGAACGTGTAGCCTTCCACGATGTCGGGCACCTCCCCGATGGTGGGCCGGGCGTCTTTCATCGCGGCGATGCCGTTGCCGTTGGGCCGGGCCGCGGTGGCCGGCGCCTCGGCAGCGCCCGTCTCCCGACCCGCTTTCGCCGCGGCGTCCGCGCCGGCCGCCTGCTGGTCCTCTTCTTTCCGCGACAGCACCTGCTCGTCGCGCGAGCGGTCGCGGTAGATGGTGACGCCCTTGCAGCCCAGCTGGCGGGCCAGCGCGTACAGCTCCTCCACCTGCTCCACGGTCCAGTCGGCCGGGCAGTTGGTGGTCTTGCTGATGCTGGAGTCCACCCACCGCTGAATGGCCGCCTGCACCCGCACGTGGTCGGCGGGCTCCAAATCCAGCGCCGTCACGAAGTAGTCGGGCAAGTTCTCGACGCCCTCGACCTCCGGATGCTCGGCCAGCCACTCGTCCACGATGGCCTCCCGCACTTCGCGGCGGCCCAGCCGCCCCATGCGCCAGTACGTCCACTGGTAGTAGGGCTCGATGCCGGTGGACGTGCCCACCATGGTGCCGGTGGTGCCCGTGGGCGCCTGGGTCAGCAGCGTCGCGTTGCGGATGCCCTTCTTGCGCACCGCTTCCCGCACTTCCTCGGGCATGCCCCGCATGAAGCCGGACTGGAGGAATTTCTCCGCGTCAAACATCGGGAAGGCGCCCTTTTCCTCGGCCAGTTCCACCGAGCTCAAATACGCCTCCGTCGCGATGGTGCGGTACACTTTGTCGATGATTTCCAGCGACTCGTCGGACCCGTAGCGCACGCCCAGCTTGATCAGCATCTCGGCCAGGCCCATGGTGCCCATTCCGATGCGGCGCTCGGACTTCTGCACTTTCTCGTTTTCTTCGAAGAAATACGGCGTAATGTCGATGATGTTGTCCAGGAAGCGCACGCCGAGGCGGGCCGCCTTCTTCAGGTCGTCCCAGAGCACTTGGCCGTTTTCGACGAAGCGGCTCAAGTTGAGGTGACCCAGGTTGCAGACGCCCCACGCCGGCAAAAACTGCTCGCCGCACGGGTTGGTCGCGATGAGCTCGTGGAAGTACCACGTGTTGGACATGCGGTTGGCGTAGTCGACGCGCACGATGCCCGGCTCCGCCGACGCCCACGCGGATTCGACGATCATGCGCCACAGCTTGCGCGCCGGGATGGTCTGGTACACCTTGACCGGGTAGCCCTTCTCCTGCCACCGCTTGATGTTGCCGTCCCACTCGCGGTCGTACACTTCGCTGCCGACGGCTTCGTAGTCCGGGAAGATGAGTTCCCAGTCCTCGTCGTTGTCCAGCGCCTGCTCGAATTCGTCGGTCAGGCCCACGGAAATGTTGGCGTTGGTGATGACGCCGAAGTCGCGCTTCGCGTTGATAAATTCGATGACGTCCGGATGCCAGATATTGAGGATGAGCATGAGCGCGCCCCGGCGCGAACCGCCCTGCTCGACGAGGCCGGTGGCGGTGGAGAACAGCTCACCCCAGCTGACGGAGCCCGAGCTTTTGCCGTTGACGCCCTGCACGTAGGCCAGGCGCGGACGGAGCGTGGACAAGTTGATGCCGACGCCTCCGCCCCGGGACATGATTTCCACCATGTTGCGCAGCGTGTCCATGATGGCCCGGCGGCTGTCGTTGCCGTACTGCGGATCATCGGGCCGCAGCGGGATGACGTAGCAGTTGTACGCCGTCAGGTCCTGGCCCGTGCCCAGCATGGCGTTGATGCGCCCGCCGGCCACGAACCGCCAGTCCTGCAGCAGCCAGCGGAACTCTTTTTCCAGCTCCTTGCGCCTGCGGGGGGCCTCCACCTGCACGATGGCTTTGGCCATGCGGTCCCACATGTCCTCGGGCTTCGTTTCGACGGGCCGGTCGATTTTCGCCCGCTGCTGCACGAAAAGCTCGCCCGAGCGCAGGCGGACGGTGATCTCGTCCCCGTCCACGGCCTCGACCACGCCCACTTCCTTTTGCGGGTAGCGCGGGTGTTCTTTCGTGAGAACGACCACCGTGTCGCCCACGGTGATGTCGGCCCGCGAGCCCTTCTGCGCGTAGCGATCGAGGAAAATGAGCTCCTGCAAATCGCTCCAGCGGTAGCGCCTTTCCGCGGAAGCGGCGGTCGCGCCGGCTTTTTCCGTGGCCATGCTTGTACCTCCCAGTACTGTTTTCCGACTTTCCATTTTGCACGCCCGGCGTCGGTTCGTCCAGGGCCAAGACCCGTGTGGGGTGCAGAAGGCCCGGCCGCACGCCGTCGCGTGGACGGGTGCACCGGGTGCCTGCCGCCCCGTCAACCACAATATGTAGTAGGTTCGTTTATTATAGCGTACAAAATGTAGTTGGTCGAGTAGGAAATTGGTCCTCGGGAGCCGGGCGCGGACTCGCCCGGAGGAGGCGAAGCTCGCTCATGCTCCTTGAAACGGGAGATTTCGCGGGAACGGGCCCGGGCGGGCCCGGGCATATTCGCAATTGTAGCTAGAATGTCGATGCGTGCCGAAGGGCGGGCCGAGGACCCGAGGGACGGGCGTCGTCACTTCGGCCGAAACGTGTAGCAGCACGTCTCCTTGGACACGCGGGCCGGCGTCTGGCCGATCTCGCCGATTTCCTCGTCGTGTTTGCCGATGCGCGCCAGCGCCTCGTCGCTGATGACGAGGATGGCTTCGGCCGCGCACACGTTGCCGTCGCTCCAGTAATGGCAGTTGCTGACGGTGCAGCGCACTTCGGGCATGTCGGTGTCCTCCCGTGGGTTGCAGGCTCCTCCGAATTTCCGGCCGCCCGGGTCTTCAAGCCACCCTGAACTTCAGGCCGCCCTGAACTTCAGGCCGCCGGGGTTTCGGGCTGCCCGTAGTTTGCCCGGGAGCGGCGCGCAGGATACGGGCCGGCCGGCGTAGAACGATGGAACGCCGAGGTTTGAGCGGCCGCGGCGTGCGGCGCCGCGGGCCCGGACGGCCGGCCGGCTGCGCCGGCGCGGCCGCGGCACGGAACGGAGGACACCTGGACGATGTCGCACGATACACCGGATTTCCGCCGCATTGCGGACAAGATTGTCAACACGTGCATGAACATCCGGCCCGGCGAGGTGGTGCAGCTGGGCGGCGGCGTGCACAATTTCAGCCTGCTGGCGGCGCTGGCCGCGGCCGTGCGCCGGGCGGGCGCGTTTCCCGAGCTGAACGTCACGTCCGACGAGCTGCAGATGGAACTGATGACGACGGTGCCCATCGAGCACCTGCGCACGGTGCCGCCGCACCGCCTGCGGTGGCTGGAGGACGTGGACGCGATGATCGTGACGGACTCCGTGGCCGACCCGTACCGGGCCGCGGACGTGTCCGAGGAGCGGCGCCGGGCGGCCCACGCGGCCGCGGAGGCGGTGGAGCGCAAAATTTTCGAGCGGGGCGTCCGCTGGGCCTACGTGGCCTGGCCTACGCCCGCGACGACGAAGAATCTGCTGGTTTCCTTCGAGGAACTGTGGAACATGTACTGGCGGGCCGTGGACATCGAGTACTCTCGGCTGGCGGCCGACGCCGCCTTGGCGGCCGCGCGGCTGCAGGATGCCGACGAGGTGCGGATTGTGACGGAGAAAGGCACGGATCTGACGTTTCGCATCGGCGGCCGCCCGGTGCTGGTGGACGACGGCGTCATTTCCGACGACGACGTGGCCCACGGCGACGCGGCCTTGACGCTGCCCGCGGGCAAGGTGTTCGTCGCCCCGCTGGAGGAGTCCGTGCAGGGGCGGGCGGTGTTTGACTTCGCGTTTCGCAACGAGCGCCCCGTCTACGATTTGACGCTGGACATCAAGGACGGGCGGGCCCGGCTGGTGGGCGCCCGGGAAGGCGTGCGGGAGTACCGGCAAACCATGGACTTCGCCGAAGGCGAAAAAGACCGCATCGGCGAGTTTGCCGTGGGCCTCAACCCCGGCGTGGACCGCTTCACCGGCTACGCGCTGACCGACGAGAAGCGCCGGGGCACGGTGCACCTGGCGCTGGGCGACAACCGGCTCTTCGGCGGCGACAATCCCGCGACGATGCACTGGGACCTTTTCATGGAGAAGCCCACGGTGCTGGTGGACGGCCGGCCGCTCATGGAGGCCGGCGAGCTGCGGCTGGACTAAGAGCCGGGGCGGTGTCCGCAGGCGCCGGCGCGGCGGCCGACGGGGCCGGGGCTGCCTCCGCCGGAGCCAGGGCTGCGTCCGCCGGTGCCGGGGCCGCGGAGCACCGGCACCGGCGGCACCGCAGCGCCGGGGCGCGACGGCGCCTCGGAGCACGGACGCGACGGCACCGCGGCGCACGGGCGCGACGGCGCCTCGGCCCACGGGCGCGGCCGGGCCTGAAACGGGGAAGAAAACGGGGTCGTCAGCGATGACGACCCCGCATTGTTTGCGTCGGTTTTGACCGGCTTACTCGATGATGAGCGTGCCCACCATGCCGAGGGCCTCGTGGCCGGGCTCGGTGCAGATGCTCTGGTAGGTGCCCGCCGCACCGGCCGTGAACTCAAAGGTGGCCGTCTGGCCGGGCTGGACCAGCGGCGTGGACAGGTTCAGAGCGTCCACGTGCCAGTCGTGGGCGACGGTGCCGTTGTTCTTCAGCACCAGCCGCACCCGCTCGCCGCTCTTCACGCGGATCTCCTGCGGCTGGAACGAGAAGTCGCTGAGCACGACCTCGATCTCACGCACCGCGCCGGAGGAGGACGTCGCCGCGGGCGCGGAAGACTGCGTCGAGCTGGAGGAAGAGCTCTGGGTGCTGCTTCCACCGCCGCCGCCGCACGCCGCCAGCAGCACCGCCAGCAGCAACACGCTCACGAGGGCAAAGACGCGCCGCCGTGTGAACACAACAAAAAACCCCTTTCGGTATATTTAATTGGCGCCGTGACGCCGCACGCACCCCTAGCGTCCGGCGCGTACAACGTCGACCGACTGAAGTCCACCGTCCATTGTACGAAGGGCCATTTGTCCCGTCAAGGGACGAATGTCCCATGATCCCTTCCGGATGCGGATGATTGGCGCATGATTCGACGTGTGCGGCGTTGGTCCAAGGCGTGCGGCGTCGATTCGGGGTGTGCGACGGTTGTTGGAGCGTGCCGCGGTTGTTCGACGTGTCCGGCGTTGGTTTGACAAACAGTCCGGCGTGAATTACGTTGAAATTGTTTCGGCCGGAATGCGCGCCGGCGTCCGGGCCGCATCGGTTTGAGCATATCTTACCATAAGGGGAGGCATCGTGTCATGGACTCGGTCGACGGGAAACCGCGCTACTTTCGACTGGCGGAAGTCAATGCGATGCTTCCGACCTTGCGGATTTTGATTACGAAGCTGCGGGCCCTGCTGGAGGAAGCGCGGGCGCGGCACCGCGAGCTGCGGCTCATCAAGGCCGTCGGCCACCATCCCGACGGTACGCTCATCATGGCTTCCGACTACCGCGTCGCCCGGGAGCGGTTCGAGGCGGCGGTGCGGGAAGCCGACGAACTCATCGAGAACATCCAGCGCACCGGATGCATCATCCGCAGCGTGGACCTGGGCCTGGTGGACTTCCCGGCCGTCATCAACGGCCAGGAGGTGCTCCTTTGCTGGCGCATGGGCGAGTCCGAGGTGATGTACTACCACGACTGGGAGTCGGGATACGCCGGGCGCCGGCCGCTGTCTCCTGAGGATGACGATACGCCGCCGGAGTAGTGCCGGCGGCGGTGAAACGGTGGCCGCGACGGCCGCCTTAGCTCGCGCCGTCCGCCGCAGCTCGCGTCGGCCGTCGCTCCTCGCATCGTCCGCGGTCTCAGCTGCGTCCGTGCCGGATCAGCGCAAACGCCTCCGCCCGCGTCCGCTCGTCCGTGCGGAAGATGCCCCGCACCGCCGACGTCACCGTCAGGTGACCAGGCTGCCGGACGCCGCGCATGCTCATGCACAAGTGCTCCGCCTCCACGACCACCGCCACGCCCATCGGCTTCAGATGCTCCATCAGCGTGTCGGCAATCTGCGACGTCATGCGCTCCTGCAGCTGCAGCCGCCGGGCGAACGCCTGCACGACCCGAGCCAGCTTGCTCAGGCCCGTGACACGGCCGTCTTTCGGAATGTACGCCACGTGCGCCTTTCCGAAGAACGGGACCATATGGTGTTCGCACAGCGAATAAAACGAGATGTCGCGCACCAGCACCATTTCGTCATGGTCGGCCTCGAAGCGGACTTCCAGGTGCTTGGCCACGTCGTCGTGCATGCCGGCGAAAATCTCCTCGTACATGCGGGCGATGCGGGCCGGCGTGTCCACCAGTCCCTCCCGGTCCGGGTCTTCGCCGATGGCTTTCAGGATGGTCCGGACCGCCCCTTCGATGGCTTCCTTGTCGATGCGAGACCGGCTCGCGCCGTGGTTGTGCTGCTCGTTTGACGTATTGTGATGGGTCATGTATTGAAACGCCCCCGAGTGCTTTTTTCCGATTATACAGCAACCGGCAGGGATAGCAATGGCAGGCGGCCGGGGCGTGGCTGCGGGCCAGCCGGGATCCGAGGCGAACAGGGAGCCGACTCGGCGGCTGAACAAGGTTCGGGCCGGCGCCGCACCGGCGGCGGGCCGGGGCCGGCCTGCCCCCGCGGGCCGGCCGGCCTCGGCCCCCCCG
>QGSR01000096.1 GCA_003387805.1 Bacillota bacterium
AGCGACTTGCCTGTGCCCGTGCCGGCTTCCAGCAGCGCCACGCCGCCTTCCGCCAGGACCCGGGCCACCGCCTGGGCCATCTGCAGCTGCTGAGGGCGAACTTCGAACCCGGGCATGCGCCGGGCCACCGGACCGCCGGGCTCCAGCCACGCCGCGGCCTGCCGGATGCGAAGTTCCTGGGCATTGTCTTCCGTTCGCTCGGTCAATCCCGCCGCCTCCGCCGATCAGTTCGGCGCGGCGGCGGTGCCTCCTTCAGCGCCGCCCCAGCTCGTCCAGCCGCCGCAACAGGGGGACGCGCTCGATAGCCGCGCTGATGGACCCCCGCTCGGCCCATACGTGCAGGAGGACCAGAAAAGCGGCGGCCGCGCCCAAACCCCGCAGCGACAAGGCCGCGGCCGCCGCGGCACCCACCGCGGCGCCCACGGCGTTGGCGCCCGCGTCGCCCATCATGGCCCGGGCCCGCAGATCGTACGGCGCGTAGGCCGCCAGCGCGCCCCAAAGCGGCAGCGTGTACAGCCAGGCCTGCCGGTCCGGCGAGACGCCGGCCAGCGCCGCCGCCAGCAGCGCCGCTCCCTTCACCGCCCTGCCCGGCCGCAGATCCAGCAGATTGACGGCGTTGGACGCCAGAGCGATGACCAGCGCTCCCAAAAGGAGGCCCGCGGCGCCGTCCCTGAGCACGGCGGCGGCGCCCAGCCCCGTGACGCCGCCGAAGACGGCCTTGAGCCCTCCGGTGGACAGTCGGCCCCGCAGCAGCAGCCCCATGTGTCCCCACAGCCCCTGGACGGTCTTGTCGCCCAGAACGTCATCGACGAATCCGACGAAGCCCATGGCGACGGTGACGAAGAGCAGCGTGACAGGAAAAGCCGCCGGCCGCGCCAAGGCCGCCGCGGACGCCGCCGAGAGAACCGTCGCGTAGACCAGGACGATGAAAATCCCCGCTCCCGCCGGGACGGCTTCCCCGCGATAGTTGCGGCGTACCAGGCCCCCGTCCGCCAGCAGCCCCAGGCCGCCGGGCAGCGCGACGCGGGCCAGACCGTACGCGGCCGCGGACAGGATGAGCCAGACCGCCATCAGGGCGCCGCCGCCCGCCGCAGCAGCCGCGGCGCCAGCGCGCCAAAAAGGTGCGCCAGCTGGCGCCCCCGGTGGAGGAAGCCGGCCGCATCCCGTCCCGTACGGCGATGACGCATGTCCACCGGCACCTCGACGACCCGGAAACCCGCCCGGGCCGCGTCCACGGTCAGCGCCGCGTCGACGCCGAACCCACGGGCCAGGGGGCCGATCCGCTCCAGCACCGCCCGCCGCACCGCCCGCTGGCCCGAGAGGGGGCTGGCCATCTCCAGGCCCGTCAAGCCGCGCACCGCGAGACGGGCCACGCCCTGCACCAGCCCGAAACCCGACGGGCGGGCGCCGCGCGGAAACGCGCCCACCGCCCTACCCGCCCGTCCGGCCAGCACGGGGTGCAGAAGCTTGGCCGCCTCCGAGGCGCTGGCCCCCAGGTCCGCGTCCAAAAATAACAGAACCTCCCCGCGCGAGGCCCGCACGCCGGCGGTGAGTGCCGCCCCTTTGCCCATATTGAACGGGAGCCGCACCACCGCGGCCCCTCGCTTCGCCGCGGCCGCCCCCGTGCCGTCGGAAGAGCCGTCGTCCACCACGATGACTTCATCAGGCCCCAGAGCCGCCACGGCCGCCAGCGTCGCCGGCAGCGGGCCGGCTTCGTTGAAGGCCGGTATGACGACCGATACAAGCGTCAAAATCCCTGCGCCCCCTCCGGCGCCGCCCCGCCGGCGTGCATGCCCGTCCCGGCCTCCGCCAGCCCCTCCACCACGGCCTGCAGCCCCTCGGGCGCCGGAAGCAGCGGCACCACCCCGGGCCGGGCCCCGCCGGCGCTTCCGCCCGGTGCCGACGCCGCGGCCACGACGCCGCCCGGCGGCGGGGCGTCCCAGAGCTCCTCCACGGGGCCCCAGCCCTGGGCCCACAGCACAACGTAAGGCGCCGCCAGCTGGGCCGGCGGCGGCGGGTCCGCGGCCCACTTGACGGCTACCCGGACCCCGGCCAGCTCCAACACCGCGCGCAGGCGCGAGGCCAGCGGGTCGTCTTCCGCGGCGTACAGCGTGACGGGGCCGGCGGGCAGCCGGCCGCCGGCCCACGACGCGATGGCCGCGTCGACAAAGCGCTCCTCGCGCCGAAGCCGCTCCGTCAGGGCGTCCACCTCTTCCTGCAGCCGCCGGTTTTCCGCGCGCATGCGGTTCAGGCCGTCTTCAATGCGCTCCACCAGCCGCATTTGTTCCTCCAGAAGCATGCCGTCCTGGCTGAGCTGGGTGCCGATGAGCATGCCGACGCCGAGGGCCAGAAACACGCCGACAATGCCGGCCAGATGGCAGCGAAAATCGATCACGGCCTTGCCCCCCCCGCCCGCCTACAGTCCCGCCAGAAGGCGCAGATGCAGCCACGCCAGCTTCAGCCACTGTTTCAGCGTGCCGCCCAGGGCCACCACGATGCCCGCCGGCACCAGGGCCGCCAGCGCGATTTGCACGGGCTGCGACGGCCGCGGGCGGGCGCGGTACAGCCGGCTGACGCCCCGGGCGTCCACCAGCCGGGTGCCGATTTTCAGGCGCACGAGAAAGGTGGAACCCATGCCCGGACGGCCTTTTTCCAGAAAATCGACCAGATTGGAATGGGAACCGACGGCGACAATCAGGTCCGCGCCCGCTTCGTACGCGATGAGCATGGCCAGGTCCTCGCTGGTGCCCGGCGCCCGCACCACCGACGCGGCCACGCCGGCCGCCTCGGTGCGCAGCAGTCCCGGCGCGCGGCCGTCGGGGTAGCCGTGCACGATGACGTCCGCGGCCGCCCGCAGCGCCGCGTCCGACACGCTGTCCATATCGCCCACCACCACGTGGGGCCGCAGCCCCGCCTCCAGGAGGGCGTCGGCCCCGCCGTCGACGCCGATGAGCACCGGCTGCACGTCGTCGATGTACGCCCGGAGGGCCGCGAGGTCGGCGCGATAGTTGTGGCCCCGCACCACCACCAGGGCGTGCCTTCCCGGGACAGGCTTTTTCATCGGCGGCAGAGGCAGCGGATCGATGACCAGGCGCTTCTCGCGGCGGGCGTGCTCCAGCGTGTTCTCGATAACCCGCTCGGCCTGGGCCGGCAAGTTGCGCCGGGCCGCCTCCAGCCGGCGGGCCACCGCGTCCTCGGTTAGCCACACGCCGGTCGCGACCGGCGCACCGCCGGCATAAATCCGCCCTCGGCGGTCAATGGCCACTTCCTGGCCGTCGGCCAGCAGGCGCCGCAGCGCGCCGGGCCCGTCCAGCAGCGGGATGCCGGCCGCCAGCAGCAGCGACGGTCCCATGTTCGGATACCGCCCGGTAATGGACGAAGACGTGTTGATGACCGCCCGCACGCGCGCCCGCCGCAGGCCGTCCGCGGCCACTTCGTCCAGGTCCGGATGGTCGATGAGCGCGATCTCGCCCGGACGCAGGCGGCTCACCAGCGCCTTCGTGCGATGACCAAGCCGCACCGTTCCGCGAATCACATGAGTAGTATGGCCCCGGGGGAGCTAGCTGACGCGCATCTCGATGCACACCTGATCGGCCAGGCGGCCGATGAAGGAGGAATTGGACGGCTTGCCTTTGCCCGAGTCCACCAGGTAGCCGAACACCCGCTGAATCTCCTCCAGATTCCCTCGGGTCATGGTCACCTCGACGGCATTGCGGATGGCCCGCTCCACCCGCTCGGGCGACGTGTTGTGCCGGCGGGCGATGGAGGGATACAAGTCTTTCGTCACCGTGTGCAGCAGCGTCCGGTCGTAGACCACCATCAGCACCGCGTCCAGCAGGTACTGATACCCTTTGAAATGGCCAGGCACGCCCAGCCGGTTCAGCCGCTCCGCCACCACCCGCAGCACTTCCCGGCGGCGCGCCTCCTCGCCGGCGGCCAGCAGGGCCGGCCCGGAGCCGGCAAACTGGCGCATGCGCCGCAGCAGCGTCGCGATGTCGAAAGGCTTGATTATGCAATAATGCGCGCCGAGGGACACGGCGCGCGCCAGCTCGCTTTCGTCCGACGCGTAGGCCGTGACGAAGATTTTCGGGCGCGGCGGCTCGCTGCACAGGCGCTGCAGCAGCTCGAAACCGTCCACGCCGGGCGGCTCCAGCTCCATGAGCACCAGCTGGGCGCCGCTGCGGCGGACCTTGGGAACGGCCTCGCGGCCGTCGTGCAGCACGGCCACTATGTCGATGTCGCCCGCGAGGCGCGCCTCCTCGCTGACTCGCTCGCAAAATGTGCGATCAGAATCAATCATGAGGACTCGAATCATAGTGCTTCCATATTTCAGCGAAGGAGTTTTGTTTCCTCCCTAATTTCGGAATTCATCGAGAAAATTTCCGCCTCGTAAGCCATCCACTCGGCCAGGATGCCGTAGCCGCGCCGGGGGTCGTTGACGAAGACGTGGGTGACCGCGCCCACCAGCTTGCCGTCCTGCAGAATGGGGCTGCCGCTCATGCCCTGGACGATGCCGCGCGTCGCCTCCAAAAGCCTCGGGTCGGCAATCTCGATGACGAGCCCGCGGCCGTCGGCCCGCCGGTTGGGATGCACCTGGAGAATGCGCACGGCAAAGGACTCCACCCGCTGCCCTTCGATGACGGTCAGCATTTCCGCGTCGCCGGGCCGGACCTCGTGGGCCAGCGCCACCGGCACCGGGCCGGTCACGTAGCCGTGGCGAGGCGGCTCGAACAGCACGCCGTAGATGCCGTAGCGGGTGTTTTTTTCGATGACGCCCATCTCACCCCGCCGGCCGTCGAACACGCCGATCTTCTCCCCCGGAAAACCGCGGGCGCCTTGCTGCACCCCGCGGATAACGGCTTCGACGATGCGCCCGTCGTGCACCTGGACAGGCCTGTTGGACCCGTCGGTGATCATGTGGCCCAGGCCGCCGAAGCGCAGCGCCTCGGGGTCGTAGAAGGTCAGCGTGCCTACGCCCGCCGCGGGATTTTCCAGCCGCAGCCCCAGCCGGTACTCCACCCGCACCGCCTCGCCGTCCCGGACGGCCACGGCCGCGGGATGCACCACCCGGCGCAGGCGCGCGCCGTCGCGCACGACGGTGACGGGCACGGGCTCGCCGCGCCGGCCGAAGCGGTCGACGATTTCATGCACCTGGTCGACGCTGCGCACGGTGACGCCGGCCATCTCCACGATCATGTCGCCCGCGGCCAGGCCCGCGTCCCGCGCCGGCTGCCGCACGACCCCGTCCACGTCCACCACGCGCGTCGTCTGCGACACCACCAGCCCGTGGGAGCTGATCAGCACGCCGATGGCCTGTCCGCCCGGCACCACCGACAGCGCCGGCACGACGCTCACCTGCACGCTGCGCAGGGGCAGCAGGCCGAAAAGGCGCAGCTGCAGGCGGGCGCTGCCCAGCTCCTCGCCCCGCACCCGCAGGCCGCCGCCGGCGGCTTCCACCAGTAGACGGCTGGCCGACACGTCCACCGCCGTGAGCCAGCGGCCCAGGTCCGTGCCCCACTCCTGGCCGGGCAGAAGCCGCACCTGCGCCGGCAGGCTCAGCGCGGCCCGCACCTGCGAGCCCACGGAAAACACCATCAAGAAGACCAGCATGAACGACAGCCGGCGCACGAAGCGCCGGTATGAACCAGCGCGCCCCACGGTCCACGCCTCCCCGGACACGCGGCCTTTCCGGCCGCTGTATCCTAGCGTGCCCGCGGACGGGCCGGGAATAATGGGATTTTCCCTGGAATGAACCGCGTCAGCTGGCGGGATTGGCCCCGTGGGCCAGCTCCAGAAGCTCCCTGGCGTGGTCCAGCGTGCTGGCGGTCAGGACGCCGGCCAGCATCCGCGCGATCTCTTCCACCCGGTCCTCGCCGGCCAGGGGCCGGACCGTGACCGACGTGCGGCCTTCGCGCGCGCCTTTGGTGACCAGCAGGTGGTGGTCAGCCATGGTGGCCAGCTGCGCCAGGTGCGTCACGGAAATGACTTGCCGCGCGGCCGCCACCGCCCGCAGCCGCTGCGCGACGGCCTGGGCCGTGCGGCCGCCGATGCCCGCGTCCACCTCGTCAAAGACCAGCGTCGGCACCGAGTCCACCGCGGCCAGCACGCGCTTGACGGCCAAAGCCACCCGGGACAGCTCGCCGCCCGAGGCCACCCGGGCCAGCGGCCGCGGCGGCTCGCCCGGATTGGCCGACAGCAAAAACTCCACCCGGTCCACGCCCGTCTCGCCGGCGGCCCAACGGCCGCCGGCCAAAGCCAGGCCGTCCTCCGCGGGCGTTCGCTCCAGCTGCACGACGAAGCGGCCGGGCCCCATGTGCAGCCCCTCCAGCTCCGCGGACACCGCGTCCTGCAGCGCCGCGGCCGCGTCATGGCGGGCTTTCGACAGCTCGGCGGCCAGCGCGGCCGCCTCCTTTTCCAGCGCGGCGATTTCGGCGGTGAGCTCACCGGTGCGGGCTTCACCAGCCAAAAGCCCGTCCAGCTCCGCCCGCAGCTCTTCCGCGAAGGCCAGCACCTCCGCCACGGTGGCGCCGTACTTGCGCTTCAGGTCCGAGATGACGGCCAGGCGCCGCTGCACCTCCTCCAGCGCGGCCGGATCCGCTTCCAGCTGGTCCGCGTAGCGGCGCAGCACGCCCGCGACTTCCCGCACCTGCACCGCGGCTCCGTCCAGGAGCTGGGCCGCTTCGGACAGCTGCGGGTCCAGCTGCGCCAGGGCCTGCAGCGTGTACGCGGCGTCGGCCAGCACGTCGGCCGCGGCCGGCGCGCCGTCCCCGCCCTCGTGCAGCGCCGCGTACAGCCGGGCCGTCTCGGTCTGCAGCTTCTCCAGATGCTGCAGGCGCCGGCGCCGGGCCTCCAGCTCCTCTTCCTCGCCGGGATCCAGCCCGGCCGCGGCGATCTCGTCCAGCTGAAAGCGAACCAGGTCAATGCGCCGGGCCCGCTCCCGCTCGTCCTCCAGCAGGCGCGCCAGCTCCCGCCGGGACTCGGTCAGCCGCCGCCACACGTCGGCGAACCGCCGGCGCAGCGCCAGCACGGCGTCGCCGCCGTAGGCGTCCAGACGGTGCAGCTGGGTGCGGGGGCGGGCCAGCGGCTGAGGATGGTCGTGGCCGGGG
>QGSR01000097.1 GCA_003387805.1 Bacillota bacterium
GCGCCGGCTTCAGGTGCGGCACGAAACGGCCCATATCCAGATACACCGCATGGCCGCCGAAGGGCTTCAGCACGGGCACGCCCGCCTCGTCCAGCATCCGACCCAGCGCCGCCACCTGGCCGATGCGCTCGGCCAGGTACTCTTCATCGACGACTTCCTCCAAGCCCCGGGCCAGCGCTTCCATGTCGCGCCCCGCCAGCCCGCCGTAGGTCAAAAATCCTTCGATGGCCACCGCCGCCGGCGCGAGCCGGTCGTACAAAGCTTTGTCCCGCACGGCGATGAAGCCGCCGATGTTGACCAGGCCGTCCTTCTTCGCGCTCATCAGCATGCCGTCTGCCAGGTCCGTCATGGCCCGTATAATCTCCCGGACGCTCATCGTGCCGCAGCCGGGCTCCCGCTGCTGGATGAACCAGGCGTTTTCCGCGATCCGCGCCGCATCCAAAAACAGCGGCACGCCGTACTCGTCGGCCAGCCGGCGCACGGCCCGCAAGTTTTCCAGCGACACGGGCTGGCCGCCCACCGCGTTGTTGGTCACGGTGACGATGATGCAGGCGACGCCCGCAGCGCGGCCGCCCGGCCGATCACCGCCCGCGCCCTCAACGTCGGCGGCCGGCTCGCCGTCGACTCGCTCGCCGTCGACTCGCTCGCCATCGGCCTGCTCACTGCCGGCCCGCTCACTGCCGGCCCGCTCGCCGTCCGCGGCCACCCGGTTGCCGCTTCCCGCCGCCTCCTGCAAAAACTTTTCCAAGGCGGCCACGTCCACGTTGCCTTTGAACGGATGGTCCGACGTCGCGTCGCCCGCCTCCGCGACGGGCAGGTTCACGGGCCGCAGGCCGTTGCGCACGATGTGGGCCCGGGTCGTGTCGAAGTGGGTGTTGCCCACCACCGCCTGGCCTTTCTGCCCGATGCGGCTGAACAGCACGTTCTCCGCGCCCCGCCCCTGGTGGGTGGGGATGACGTGCTCAAACCCCGTCAGCCGGGCCACCGTCTCCCGCAGCCGGCGGAAGTTGGCGCTGCCCGCGTACGCTTCGTCGCCGAGGAACATGCCCGCCCACTGGCTGTCGCTCATGGCGCCGGTGCCGCTGTCGGTCAACAGGTCGATAATGACCTGCTCCGACGACAGGGCGAACAAATTGTAGCCGGCTTCTTCAATCCAGCGCAGCCGCTCCTTGCGGCTGGACAGCACGATCGGTTCTACGATTTTGGCGCGATACGGTTCTGCACCGGCACGCATGACACAACCTCCTCCGTTGGGGTCCGGCCGGGCCGCCGCGGGCGGTCAGACGGGCCGCGGGCAGTCGGATCCATCGTCTCTTGCGGTCAGACGGGCCGCCGGCGGTCGGATGCGCCGTCTTTTCTCGTGAACACGTCGATGCGGGGCTCGTCGGCCAACAGCAGCCCGTCGCCGGGCGCCGAGCCGCTTTCCCGCCCGGCGTCCGCCTTCGCCAACGCCTCCGGATCGCCCAGCAAGTGCCCGGCCAGGCGGCGATACGCCTCCGCGCCCGCATGGCCCGGCATGTACGACAATATCGACTGCCCCAGCGCGGCCGCCTCCGCAAAGCGCACCGAACGGGGCACGGCGCAGTCGCTGAGCACGGGCACTTTCCGCTGAAACCGCTGCTCCAGCCGGTCCAGCTCGGCCCGCACGTGGCGCAGGCGGCCGTCAAACATGGTGGGCAAAATGCCCGCCACCTTCAGCTTGCTGTTGACCTGCACCTGTACTTTGCGCACGAAGCGCAGCAGCACATCCACCGCCCGGGTGGACAAAAACTCGCACACCAGCGGCACCAGCACTTCGTCGGCCGCGGCGAACGCGTTGACCGTCAAAAGCCCCAGCGACGGCTGGCAGTCCATCAGCACGAAGTCGTATTCGTCGCGCAAAGGCGCCAGCATGCCCGCCAGCCGCCGCTCCCTGTTTACAGTATGAATGAGCTCGATTTCGGCCAGCGACAAATCGATGTTGGCCGGCAGCAAATCGGGCCCCATGGGCGTGGGCAGCAAAATTTCCCGGGAATCGAGGCCCTTGATCAGCGCATCGTACGTGGTCTTCCCCAGATCATCGGGGTTGCGGCCGGACCACACCGTGAGGCTGGCCTGCGGGTCCATGTCGACCAAAAGCACGCGATAGCCGGCCTCGTGCAAAGCCGCGCCGAGATTGGCCACCGTCGTCGTCTTGGCCACGCCGCCTTTTTGGTTGGCCACCGCGATAACCCGGCTCATGTCCCCACGTCCTCGTTCCGGCGGCGGCCCGCCGGCCGCCGCCCGACCGGAGCGCGCCGCCCCGGCGACAACCGCCCGACTGGAGCGTGCCGGCCCGGCCCGTCCTTCGCCCGCCCGGCGCGGCCCGTCGTCACGCGACTTCGCCGCCTACGATTCCAATGCCTCCTGCAGCGCGGCCCATTCGTCCATCAGCCGCTCCAGCGTTTCCAGCGCGTGCTGGTGGGCCTGCACCGTCTCCCGGGCCCGCCGGCCGTCCGCGTACAGCTCCGGGTCGGCCAGCGCCTCTTCCAACGACCGCTTCTCTGCTTCCCACTTCTCGATCTCTTGCTCCACCGCGGCGATGCGGGCCTGCTGCTGCCGCCGGCGGCGGGCTTCCTCGGCCCGGGCCCGGCGCAGCGCCCCTTGATCCACGGGGCCGGCGCGGTCCTCCGCCCCGGCCGCACCGCCCGCGGCCTGCCGCCCGGCCTGCTGGGCCTGCAGCCGGGCCTCCAGCGCCCGCCGCTTCTCGGCGTACTCCGAGTACGTGCCGAGAAACGTCTCCACCCGGCCGTCCTGCACGATCCACAGCCGGTCGCACACCGTATCCAGAAAATACCGGTCGTGGGAAACGACGATGACGGTGCCGTCAAAATCTTCCAGCGCCGCCTCCAGCGCCGTGCGGGCGGCGATGTCCAGATGGTTCGTGGGCTCGTCCAGCAGCAGCACGTTGGGCTGCCGCAAAATGAGCTGCGCCAGCGCGACCCGGTTTTGCTCGCCGCCGCTCAAGCGCCCCACGGGCGCGTGAATGTCGTCGCCGAAAAACAAGAAGGCCGCCAGGTGCCGCCGCGCTTCCTCCATGGTCAGACGGCGCACCGACAGGATGTGGTCCAAGACCGTGGCCTCCGGATCCAGCTCGGCCTGGCCCTGCGCGAAAAAGCCGATACGCACGCCTTCGCCGGGGATGACCCAGCCTTCGTCGGGCGCCAGCTGCCCGGCCAGAAGCCGCATGAGGGTCGTTTTGCCGCTGCCGTTGGGACCGATGACGCCGATGCGCTGGCCCCGCTCCACCAGAAGATTGACATCGGACAAGACCGGCCGGCCGCCGTAGGCTTTGCCGGCGCCCTTCACCCGGAAAATTTCAGTGCCGGCGTGGGCCGCCGCGCCCAGCCGAATCCGGGGCCCCTCCCGCCGCCGGTCGGCCGGCGGCGCTTCCAGGCGCTCCATGCGCGCGAGCTGCTTGGCCCGGCCCCGCGCCTGCCTCGCCTTGACGCCGGCTTTGTAGCGCCGGATGAACTGCTCCAGCCGCTCAATCTCGGCCTGCTGGCGCGCGAACAGCTCCCGCTGCCGGGCCACGGCCTCGGCCTTGAGTTCCATGGCCCGGGTGTAGCCGCCCGGATACACGGTGACCCGGGCCGCCTCCACGTCCCACGTCTCCTTCGTCACCGCGTCGAGGAAATACCGATCGTGCGAGACGACCACGACCGCCTGTTTGGCCTCGGCGAGAAACGTCTCCAGCCACTCCGTCGCAGCCGCGTCAAGATGGTTGGTGGGCTCATCCAAAAGCAGCACGTCCGGTGCCGCCAAGAGCAGGCGGGCCAGCGCGACCCGCACCCGCTGCCCGCCGCTGAGCTGGCCGATGCGCCGGGCCAGGTCTTCTTCCCGAAAGCCGAGACCGAAGGCCGCGGCCCGCAGCCTGGCCTCCGCCTCGTAGCCGCCGGCCCGCTCGAACCGCTCGGATGCCCGGGCGTAGCGGTCCATGATTTCTTCCAGGGACATGGAAGCGTACGGATCGCCGGCGGCCGATGCGGCTATGCCGGCGGCCGGTGGGTCCTGGCCGGCATCCCGGCCGGCCGCCGGGCCGGCGCCCGCGCCGCCCCCGTCCCCCGCTCGCGCCGCCATGGCCCGCTCCAGCCGGCGCATTTCCCCGGCCAGCGCCTCCACGTCCGCCAGCGCGTCGCGCAGAAACGACGCCACCGTGCGGCGCATGTCTTCCTCGACGAAGCCCACCTGCTGGCCCATATAGCCGATCTGCACGTCCCGGGCTTCCTCGCGCCGGCCCCCGTCCAGAAGCTCGCCGCCCGCCAGCATGCGCAGGAGGGTGCTCTTGCCGCTGCCGTTGGGGCCGACGATGCCGATTTTCTCCCCCGCCCGCACGGTAACGTCCACGTTTTTCAAAACCTGCCGGGCGCCGTAAAATTTGTCCGCACCCGTCAAGCGTATGAGCATTTGGCTGTCACTGTCCCTGTCGCCGCCGCTTTTGTGCCCGTCAAAGCCGCCGGCGGTGTTCGCCGCGCCGCATCGGGCCGCAGCCGGCGATGTTCCGCCCGCCGGCGTACGGCCTTAAGCCCCGGCCTTGCGCCTCCGCGCCCGCCGGCGTCCCGGCCTTCAGACCCGGCCCTGGCCCTCGGCGCCGCCGCGCCCGTCCAAGCCGTGCCGCACCGCCCACGCCGCCGCCGCGGCCCGGTTGTGCAGCTGCAGCTTGCCGAGGATGTTGCTGACGTAATTGCGCACCGTCTTTTCGCTCAGGTACATCTTGTTGGCGATTTCCCGGTTCGTCTTGCCCTGGGCGATGAGCACCAAAATCTTCTGCTCCTGCTCCGTCAGCGACTCGCCGCCGGGAATGGGCGGGCCGTCGCCTTCGCCCGTGACGCCCGAGCGCACCCGCTCGAGAATCTTGCCCGTCACCGTCGGGTCCAGCAGCGATTCGCCGTTGTACACCCGGCGAATGGCGTTGACCAGCTCCTGCGTGCCGATCTGCTTCAGCACGTAGCCGCTGGCGCCGGCCATGACCGAGCCGATGACCGCCTCGTCGTCCGAGTACGACGTCAGCATGATGACCTTCACTTCCGGCCAGCGCGAGCGGATGACGCGGCACGCCTCGATGCCGCTGCCTCCCGGCATGCGAATGTCCATGATGACGACGTCGGGCTGGGTGGCGGCCACCACCTCCTCGGCCTCCGTGGCCGAGCCGGCCTCGCCCACCACCTCCAGGTCGGACACCCGGTTGAGCAGCGTTTTCAGCCCGAGCCGCACCACTTCATGATCGTCCACGATGACAACTCTGATTGGCTTCACCCTGACACCCCTCCACTTTCCGGCACGATGCTGGACCTTGACCGCTTTCTTCGCCGCGCCCGCCGGTTCCCGCGACCGGCTTCCCATTCAGCTCCCCGCTTCCGTCACCCACGGCGTCAGCGGCACGGCCACCGACACCGTCGTCCCCCGGCCCGGCTCGCTGTCGATGTCCACGTGCGCCCCCATCAGCTGGGCCCGCTGCCGGATGTTGCGCAGCCCCTGCCCCGTGGCCCGCGCTTCCTCCGAGAGGTCGAAACCGCTGCCGTCGTCGATGATGGCCATGCTCACCTGCGTCGCGTTCGAATCAATTTCGATGCGCAGCCGCTGCGCGCCCCCGTGCCGGATGGCGTTGGTCAACGATTCCCGTGCAATCTGCAGCATATGGTTGAGCACCTCCGGCCGCAGCACCGTGGCCGTGTCGCCCCGGGTTTCCAGCGTCACCGATACGCCGAACCCGCGCTTATATTCCGACGCGATGTGGGCCATGGCCTCCTGCAGCGTGCGGTGCTCGTCTTTCGGCGAGCGAAGGTTGGAAATGTAGTGGCGGAGGTCGCGGATGGACTCGTCCAGCTTTTCCATGACGTACTCAATGCGCTCTTTGCTCTCCGCCGGCTCTTCGTCGATTTGTTCTCTGGCAAACTCGAGGTTGAGGCCCACCGCGTACAGCCGCTGGATGATGCCGTCGTGCAGCTCCCGGGCGATGCGGTCCCGCTCCTCCAGCACCGCCTCGATGCGCTCCGCCTGCTCCATGCGCCGGGCCTGCTCCACGTCGAACACTTCCAGCATGCGGGTGACGAACAGCGTAATGGCCAGGCCCGCCAAGCCCCGCCACAGCTCGATGGGCAGGCCGGTCCAGCGAAACACGAGGCCCGTATTCAGGTAGCGGGCCGGGAAAAAGCCCGCCTCGGGCACGATGAGCCCGCCGGCCACGGCGAACAGCAGAAACGCGAACACCGACATGCGCAGCATCCGCAACAGCCGCGGCTGCCCCATGCGCCGAAACTCTCCGGCCTGCCGGCTGAGGCCGTAGCAGGTGAGCAGCGCGCCCGGGAGCGCCAGCAAGTAGCGGGCGAAGGCGTCCCCTTCGTCCAGCCACCGCACGATGGACACGTCCCGGAAAAACGGGCCCCGGAACACGTACCCGGCGAACCACACGGCAAACGCGAACCACGCCACCAGCGGCAGGAAGTGATAGCGCCGCGGCAGCCCTTCCGCCACGAGACGCAGCCCGAACTGCATCAAAAACGTAAACGCCACCGCCAGCAGCGTGCCGTGCACCGCCCAAAGCAGCACGATGTTTTCGGCGGGCATGTACGTGGCCTGAATCGGGATGAACACGTGGCCCCACTCGGCCGTGCCGTGCAAAATACCGAAGGTGCCCAGGAGCGGCAAGGCGCGAGCAACGGTCAGCTCGCTGGGCCGCCGGGACTGAAGCGTCAGCGCGAAGCCCAGCAAAAAGAAAACGAGACCGTAGCCGAACACGACCACGATTTCATTGGTGCTGAAAAACTCCCGCAGCGTGGACATCGGCGCCGGTGCCGCGCCTCCTTTCATCATTACATTGTACCATAGAATGAACTTTCGCCGATGCGGCCCGGGCCGGGCGCCGCGGCGGGCCGCCGTGCGTTCACGCCGGGGCGGGGCGCCCTGCGTTCGCGCCGGGGCGGGGCGCCGTGCGTTCACGCCGGGCGGGGCGCCCTGCGTTCGCACCGGGGCGGGGCGCCGGGCGCCCTTGCAGCGGGCGGGGGGGGGCCCGGCCGGGCCCCCCCCCCTCCCCAAACGGTCTCTTTTATACATTTCCCCGGCCCCCCG
>QGSR01000398.1 GCA_003387805.1 Bacillota bacterium
CGTCGAACCAGCGCGTCCAGCGGCTGCCCCGCTCCACGTACGCCAGCGCCGGTACCCGCAGCCGGCGGGCCAGCACCGCGGCGTGGACCAGATCGCCGCCCAGATACAGCAGCGCCGCCTGCGCCGGCCGGCGCCCGCCCAGCCATTGAAACCGCCGCACACCGGTAACGATGCGCCAGTAGTCTTGCGGCGTGAACACCCGGTCGGCCTCGGGCATGGCTCGCACGACGGCGGCTTCCGCGCCGGTGGCGAATGCGCACGGTACAAGAAACACCGTCGTTTTCGCCGCGGGCGCCAGCCTCTTGACCGCCCGCAGCGTGGGCGCCAGCCAGGTGGCCACCTCGCCGGGCGAGTTGGTCGTAAACAGCAGTTCCATCACGGCACCCGCGCGGCCTTCGCCCGCGCCTTGGCCAAAATGACGCCGGCCGCCCGTCCCGCCGCGTCGCCTTCGCCCAGCGCCGCCTTCACCTGCGCCAGCTCTGCGCGCACCCGCTCCCGCGCGGCCGGATCCAGCAGCGCCAGCACCGCCTCCGCCAGGCGGGGGCCCGTCACGTCGTCTTGCAGCAGCTCGGGAACGATGTCCTTGCCCGCCACGATGTTGGGCATGGCGTAGCGCGAGATGCGCACCAGTCGCTTGGCGACGGCGTACGTCACCGGGGAAAGCCGGTAGCAGGCGACGTGCGGCAGCCCCAGCAGCGCCGCCTCCAGCGTGGCCGTTCCCATGCTGATGATGGCCGCGTCCGCCGCGTGCATCACGTCGTAGGCGCGCCCCGGCACGACCGCCACCGGCACGCCCGCGCCGGACACGGCCTTCCGCACCGTCTCCACGTCCAGCGTATGCGCCACCGGCACCGCAAAGCGCGCCTCGGGCCGTTTCCGGCGGATGATGGCGGCCGCTTCCAGCATCGGGCCCAGCAAGGCGGCCAGCTCCTGCCGGCGGCTGCCGGGAAGCAACGCCACCAGCAGATCCTGGGGGCCTACGCCCAGCTCCCGGCGCAGTTCCTCCCGGGAAGCCCCGGGCTTCACCCGCGCCACCAGCGGATGGCCTACGTACACCACCTCGGCCCCCGCTTCCCGGTAGACAGCCTCTTCAAACGGGAACACCGCGCAGATGGTCGCACCCAAGCGCGCCAGCTTGTACGCGCGCCCTTTGCCCCACGCCCAGACGGAAGGGCTCATGTAGTACACGATGGGCACTCCCCGCCGGGCCGCGGCCTCCGCCAGCTTCAGGTTGAATCCCGGAAAATCGACCAAGACCGCGACGTCCGGCGGCCGCTGGGCCATCGCCTCCTCCAGCCGCCGCAGCACTTTCCGGAACACGCCGAGGCTGCGCAGCGCCTCCGCAAACCCCACGGTGCTTATGCTCGTAGGGTCGAACAGCACGTCGACGCCGGCGCGCCGCATCAGCGGCCCGCCCATGCCGTACATCTCCACCGCGCCGTCCCGCTCGCGCAAGCGCGCGGCCAACTCGGCCGCGTGCATGTCGCCCGACGCCTCGCCGGCGGACAACAAAATTCGCGTCATGGCCGCTCGCTTCTTTCCATCGCCACGATGGCCAAACCGGCCTGCGCCGCCCGGGCCGCCAAGCCTTCCGCGTCCAGCAGCAACACCCGGCCGGCCTCCAGCGCCAGCGCCCCCGCCCCAGCCTCCAGCAGCGCGTCCAGCGTGTCATGGCCCACGGCCGGCAGCTCGAAGTCCAGCGGCCGCCGCCCTTTGACCTTGACTACCACCGCGCCCGGCCCGCCCAGGCGCCCGCCGCGGCGAATGGTCTCGTCGGTTCCCTCCGCCGCCTCCAAGGCCAGCACGACCCCGTCCTTGACGACCACCGTCTGGCCCGCGTCGACCTTGTCGGCCAGCAGCGCAGCGATTTCGAAGCCGTAGCGGATGTCGGCCCACTCCCGCTCACTAGGCGGCCGCCCCGCGGCCCAGCCCACCGGCGCCAGGAACCGCGCCAATAGCTCCGTCTGCGGGCGCACCACGAACCCCCGCTGGGCCATGTCTTGCACCAGCGCCGCCAGCAGTGCGTGATCTCCCCGCGCCG
>QGSR01000098.1 GCA_003387805.1 Bacillota bacterium
CGGCACCCGCCGAGTATCACCTATCCCTTTTCGGGGGCAGGTCCAAGTGGTATAAAGAGCCAGGGCCCCGGGCGGGGGCGGGGACCCGAACCCGGGCCCCGCCCCCGACACTGGGACCGCCCCCGACCCGGATCCGGGTTCTGACCCGGATCCCGGTTCCGACCCGGAGCCGCCGGTGACGCGCGAAGTGCGCACCCTGCGCCCGGGCACCGCCGACGCCACCGACGTCTACATCATCCGCTCGGCGATGCCGGGCCCGACGGTCATGATCGTGGGCGGCGTCCACGGCGACGAGACGTCGGGCTGGCTGGCCGGCCGGGAAATCAAAGACTGGGAAATCGACGCCGGCACGCTGGTCGTGCTGCCTGAAGCGCACAAACAGGCCGTCGCCCGGCAGCGGCGCACGTCGGCCGCGGGCGTGGACCTGAACCGCCAGTTTCCGCTGGGGCGCCGGCCCACCAATCCGCTGGCCCGGGAGATTTGGGACGTCGTGCTGGAGTTTCAGCCCGACGCGCTGCTGGACATGCACGAAGGCTGGGGCATTTTCGGCATTCACGACTCGGTGGGCCAGACGCTCATCACCTATCCCGCCGGCGACGCCCAGTCCTTCGCCCAGCACGCCACGTCGTATTTGAACACGCACCACGTCAACAACCAGCGGACGTACAGCTTCCGCGTCGTCGGCCCGCCCATCGAGGGCTCGCTGGCCCGCAAGGCCGGCCAGGACCTGGGCATTCCGGCCTTCATCGCCGAGTCGACGGTATACCAGACGAAGCCGGAAACCCGCATCCGCTGGCAAAAGGCGTTCGCCGAGGAGCTCTTGCGCTGGTACGGGCTGCTGACAAGGCCTGAGCGCTACGTTCCGCCGGAGTACCGGATCCAGGCGCAGGCGCCCGGGGAGGGCACGCCGGACATGGCCGCCGGGCCAAATGCGGACGCCGCGGCGTGATCGGCTGCGTCACGGCCCCTGCGGCTCCTGGTCCCGTACGTCCACCAAGTCCTGACGGGGCAGCAGGAAGGCCACGATGAACGACACGCAGGCCGTCAGCAGCACCACGAGGAACACGGCGTGGAGGCCGTCGGCCAGCGCGTGGCGGAGCTGCTCCAGCACGGCGGGCGCCATCTGCTCCCGGGCGGCCGGGTCCAAAAGCGGGCTGACCATGTCCAGGCCCGTGCCGCCGTTGATGATGCCGTCCGCCGCGGGGCCGCCCGTACCCTCCAGCGTCAAGCCGCTCAGCCGGGCGTGGAGCCGCTGGTTCAGAATTCCGCCCAGCAGGGCCACCCACAGCGTGCTGCCCAAAATGCGGGAGAACATGTGGGAGCTGGTGGCCACGCCCCGCCTATTCCACGGCACCTGCGACTGCACCGTGACGATGTACGTGGTCTGGGTGAAGCCCAGTCCCATGCCCATGACGAAGCTGGCCGCACCCAGCTGCCAGACGGGCGAGCGGACGCCCGCCGTGGCCAGCAGCACGCCGCTGGCCATCAAGAACCCGGCGCCCATGACGGCCGTGCGGCGGTGGCCCAGGGCGTTCCACGCCCTTCCGGTAAGCACGCTGGCCAGCGGCCAGCCCAGGGAAACGACCGTCAGCATGGCGCCCGCCACGATGGCCGACGCGCCCAGCACGCCCTGGGCGAACGTGGGGATGAACGAAGACAGGGCGTAAATGAGTCCGCCGCCCAGCATGCCGCCCAAATTGGCCAGCACGATGGTGCGGTCCCGCAATAAGTCCAGCGGCAGCAGCGGCTCCGGCGCCCGCTTTTCCTGAAGGACAAAGAGGACGAAGCCCGACACCGCGATGGACGCCAAAGCCAGCGTGGGCGCCGACAGCCACGACCACGACGTGCCGCTTTGCACCAGTATCATCATGAGCGCGCCCACGGCCACCACCAGGACAGCGGAGCCGATGTAGTCAATTTGCGGCTGCGAGCGGGTGACCTTTTCCCGGAAGTACACGGCCAAAATGGCGGCCGAGGCGATGCCGAAGGGAATGTTGACGAAAAACACCCAGTGCCACGACAGCTGCTCGACGATGAAACCGCCCAGGGCGGGACCGACCACCGACGCGACGGCCCAGACGCTGCTGAGGGCGCCCTGCACCCGCGGGCGTTCCCGCAGCGTGTACAGGTCGCTGACCATGGTGGTGGCCATGGGCATGACCGCGCCGCCGCCCAGCCCCTGCAGCCCCCGAAAGGCGATGAGCTGCACCATCGACTGCGACAGCCCGCAAAGGGCCGTGCCCGACAGAAACAGCCCGATGCCGAACATGAACACCGGCTTGCGGCCGAAAATGTCCGCCAGTTTCCCGTAAATCGGGATGGACACCGCCTCGGCCAGCAGGTAGATGGAAAACACCCAGCTGTACAGCGAAAAGCCGCCCAAAGACGACACGATGGACGGCATGGCCGTGGCCACGATGGTGCCCTCCACCGCGGCCAGGAACATGGCCAGCATCAGCGCCAGCGTGATGACAGGTCGGTTTCGGTGGCGAACTTCGGCGGTATCGATGACGGCGACCCCTTCGACGGATGATGAACCCGGCCGGCCGGGGACCCGCCCGCCGGCGGGACGGCCGCGCCTCGGTGAACCGGCGTCCCCATCGGCCCGGTGGCGCCGGTCTTATCGGCCCAATGCCGGCGCTCGTATCGGCCCAGCGCCATTCGCTCGGCCCCGGCGGCCCGGAGCGCCGCCGTGCGGCCTCTGGCATGCGATGCACACTTTCGCCCGAACGATGGAGCGATCCTGCCCGAAGACGTGCCTGTGGAAGAATGTGGAATCGGCGGGCGGAAGCCAAACCGCTTTTTCCTCTCACCGGCGAGAAGACGGCGGCCGCCGTGCCGGTGCTCGGGCAGGTAACGCCGCGGCTTCACCTAATTGTTGGAACAAGGCTTGGTCAGGGAGGGAACACCGTGCTGATCGTGCGGGGCGATTTCGTTTGGACCGGAGAGCGGCTCATTCCCGACGGCGCCGTCGTGTGTGAGGACGGCCGCATCGTGGCCGTCGACCCGTGGTCGTCGGTGAGGGAGCGGTTCGTTGGTGGCTCGGGTGAAGATCGGCCGCGCGGGACGGGCGCCCGCGGCCCGGACGCCGGAGGCGCCGCAGCGTCCCAGGCACCGCCCGAAGCCCAGGCACCGCCCGCAGCCCAGGCTCCGCCCGAAACCCAGGCGCCGCCCCCACCGCCGGAACCGCGCACGCCGCCGGAACCGCGGACGCCGCGCATCGTCGGCGGCCCCGGCGCCGTGGTGCTGCCCGGCCTCATCAACGCCCACCACCACGGCAACGGCATCACGTCCTTCGCCCGGGGCGTGCAGGACGACAACTTAGAACCGTGGCTGGCGGCCCTGGGCGCCGCGCCCGCCGTCGACCCGTATCTGGACACGCTTTGGGCGGCCATGGACACGTTGGAGGCCGGGTACACGACGATGGTGCTGTTTCAAAGCACGGCGGACCGCACGGGCGACCCCGAAGCGGCCTACGCGGAAGCCACGGCCCGCATCAACGCCTGCCGCGACGCGGGCCTGCGGGTGGCCTTCGGCCTGGACGTGACGCAGCAAAACTTCGGCGTGTACGAGACGGCCGCCCGTCCCGCCTCGGGATCCCCGGCCGCCGGGGGCAGGCGTCCGTCCGGCCCGAACACCGCCGGTCCGCCCCGGGGCCTGTCCACCGCCGACTACATCGCCCTGCTGGAGCGGCTGCGCGCCGAGTACGCGCACGATGAAGGCGTGGCCGTCTTCGCCGCGCCGTCGGGCCCCGAATGGGTCACCGACGAAACGTGGGAGGCGGTGGGCGCGTGGACGAAGCAGCACGGCGTGCCGCTCCACACCCACTGTCTGGAGTCGCCGCTGCAGGCCGAGTACGCCCGGCGCGTGCACGGCGGCCGGGCCGTGCGGCACCTCGACAAGCTCGGGGCGTTGCACGATCGGACGGCCTTGGTTCACGGCGTGTACCTGACCGCCGACGACTTCCGCCTCATGGCCCAACGCGGCGCGCTCCTCATCACGAACCCGGGCTCCAACCTGCGCCTGCGCTGCGGCGTCAGCCCGGTGCTGACGGCGCTGGACCACGGCGTGACCGTCGCGCTGGGCACCGACGGCTGCACGCTGGGCGACCGCGACGACGCGTTGGCCGAGATGCGGCTGCTCTTCTACCTGCAGAGGGAAGCGGGCATTGGCACCCGGGCGCTGACGTGGGAGCAGGCGCTGCGGGCCGCCACCACCAGCGCGGCCGCCGCCACGCCCTGGCGCGGCGAGCTGGGCGTGATCAGGCCGGGCGCACGGGCCGATCTGACGGTGCTGCGCCGGGACGAGGCCGCCGGGCCGTGGGTCCACCCGGGTTTGCACCCCGTGCACGTGCTGCTGCACCGGGCCGCCCGGCAGCACCTGGCGGCGTCCGTCGTCGGCGGGCGGGTCGTGTGGGAGCGGGACAGCGGTTTCGCCGCCGTCAGCAAAGCCGACGCGGCGGCGCGCCTCGCAGCGTATTTCGATGAACAGGGTCTTGGCGGCGGGGCGGATCTGCCCGCGGCGGACACCGCGCCGATGGACGCGGCCGCGGCGCGCGTGCGCGACTACTACAGAACTTGGTAGCGCCGACGCCGGCGCCGGGGCGGGCCGCTCTATTCAGGCGGGTCTTCGGCCGATGAGGACGCATGGCCGGGCGCCCTCTTCAGCGGGGCCTGCGGGGCCGGCGGGGCCACGGCCGGCTCAAAGGCCAGCTGGTGCGTGGGCTTCATAATCAAATCCGCATAAATCTGCCCCATGCGCTCGGGCGAATACGGCATGTCGTTTTGGAGCCACCACGAAATCAGCCCGAGGAACGAGTAAATGATGTGGTTTACGGCCACATCGAAGGGAACCGGTGCGTCGGAGCGGGGTTTGGCGATGCGGGTGATGCCGGCCGTCGCGACTTCGTACACCCGGTCCAGCAAGTCGCTGGAGCCCCGGCTGGCCATGAGCAGCAAATACAGCTCGCTGTGCTTTTGCGCGTGTTCGAAAATGATGCGGCCCGACGCCGCCGGGTCGGTCTCCGCGGCCTGCTGGACCACCAGGTCGACCACTTCCTCGAGGAACTTTTCCAGGACGTCTACGAGCAGCGCCTCTTTGGCGGTGTAGTGGCGGAAAAACGTGGCGTAGCCGACGCCGGCCCGTTCGGTGATGTCGCGGATGGTGACGGCCTGGTAGCCCTTTTCCAGCGACAGGGAAATGAGCGCCTCCGTCAGCAGCCTGCGGGTGCGCGTGATGCGGCGATCTTCCTTCGGTTCCAACGCGGTCCCTCCACGCGGTCTCCCGTTCATGTTACACCGCCGGGGGCGGCTGTCAACCGGCGCGGGCCAGCGGCCCGCCACGGCCGTCAACCGGCGCCGCCGCCGCGCGGCCCGCCTACCACGCGGCCACGACGCCGTCTTTGCGCGGCTCGGTACCGCCGATGAGCACGCCCGTTTCGGGATCCCGCCAGATCATCTGCCCGCCGCCGAAGCCGCCCCACTCGGCGCTGACATGGATACGGTGCCCGAGCCGGGCCAGCTGCCGGATGACGTCGGGGTGCATCGTGGATTCCACATGCACCGACCCGTCGGGCGCCAGGCGCACCCTGGGCGCGTCAAACACCGACTGCGGGTTGAGGCGGTGGTCGACGACGCCCAGCACCGTGTGGACGTGCCCTTGCGGCTGCATGTCGCCGCCCATGACGCCGAATGCGGCCAGGGGCACGCCGTCTTTGGTGATGAAGCCCGGGATGATGGTGTGGTAGGGGCGCTTCCCGGGCGCGACCCGGTTCGGATGGCCCTCTTCCAGCGTGAAGCCGTGGCCTCGGTTCTGCAGCGCGATGCCGGTGCCCGGCACGACGATGCCCGAGCCGAAACCCATGTAGTTGGACTGGATGAAGGACACCATGCGGCCTTCCGCGTCGGCGGCGCACAAGTAGACGGTGCCGCCGCGGTCGGGCAGCCCGGGCGCCACGTCCGTCAGCGCCTGCGCGGGCGAAATGAGGCGTCGCCGGCGGGCGGCGTATTCTTTCGAAAGCAGCTGGTCCACCGGCACGGCGGCGTGCTCGGGGTCCGCGACGAAGCGGCGGGCGTCGGCGAAGGCCAGCCGGAGCGCTTCGATGATGAGGTGCAGCCGGGCCGCGGACATGTGAGGCAGCTCGGCCACGGGCGTTTCCTCCAAAATGTTCAGCGCCGTCAGCGCGACGATGCCCTGGCCGTTGGGCGGGATTTCCCACACCTCGAAGCCCCGGTACGTGGTGCGAATGGGCTCCACCCACTGCGGCCGGTGCGCGGCCAGGTCTTCTTTCGTCAAAAGGCCGCCGGTGCGCCGGGCATGCTCGGCTATCCTGTCGGCCAGTTCGCCCCGGTAAAACGCTTCGCCGTCGGATTCGCCGATGAGCCGCAGCGTGCGGGCCTGGTCCGGGCACGAAAACACCTGGCCCGGCTCGGGGGCCCGGCCGCCGGGCAAAAACGCATCCGCAAAGTCTTTGAACTCCGGGCGGCCGCCGAAGCGCTGCTCCGCCCGGCGCCAGTAGCCGGCGATGACAGGCGGCACCGGATGGCCCTCTTCGGCGCAGCGGGCCGCGGGCTCCAGCAGGCGGTGCAGCGGCATGGTGCCGAAGCGGCGCGCCAGCTCGGCCCAGCCCGACACCGCGCCGGGCACGGTCACCGGCAGCCAGCCGTCGGCGGGGACCTCGGTCAGGCCCCGGTGCTCGAAGACGTCGGGCGTGAGCATCGCCGGGGCGCGGCCCGAGGCGTTCAGGCCGTGGAGCCGGCGCCCGTCCCATACCAGGGCGAACGCGTCGCCGCCGATGCCGTTGGACGTGGGCTCCAGCACCGTCAGCGCGGCCGCGGCGGCCACCGCCGCGTCGGCCGCGTTGCCGCCTTCCTGCAAAATGCGCAGGCCGATCTGCGCGGCCAGCGGGTGGCTGGTGGCCACCATGCCGCGCCGGCCCATGACGGGCGTGCGAAACGTGGCGTACGGGTGGTTGAAGTCGAAGGGCAGGAGCACGGGCGCATCCCTCCAGCCGGCGTCGGCGGGGTCCGGGCGCAGGGCCGGGCCGGGG
>QGSR01000399.1 GCA_003387805.1 Bacillota bacterium
GCGCTGGCTCAGGACGCCTCGGGCACGATGCTGGCGTGGGTGCCGTGGCACGGCCTGTATGAACGGAGCCCGGCGGGGACCGGCGGCACCGACACCGCAGCCGACGCGGCCGGCGGTCCGGGCCCGTGGCGCGAGGTAGCCGCCGAGCTGTCGCCGCAAATGCCGTGGGCCGGCCTGGACCCGGACCCGTTCACGCCCGGGCGCTGGCTGCTGGCCGGCGGCGGCGGTTTGCTGGAGAGCCGCGACGGCGGCCGGACGTGGCGGGCGACGGGCGTCACCGTGCGCAGCTACGCGGTGCGCCACGATCCCGTGACGCCCCGGCGGGTGTACATCGCCACCGACACGGGCATCTGGCTCAGCGAGGACGGCGGCCGCACGGCCCAGCGGGTGCCGGGCAGCCCCCAGCGCCAGCTGGCCGCGCTGGACGCGGTGCAGGCGCCGGGCGGCGGCGTGCTTTTGACCGCGGCCGCGCCCAACGGCGACGTATACGTGTCCACCGACGCCGGCGCCACCTGGCGCCTGATTGTTCCTCTTCTCGACATGTGACGGGACGCGCCCCGCAGGGGCGCGTCTCGATTTTCCAGGGGCATTGTGAGATGATGATAGTGAATATACGTCCGCGACGAGGAGGCTGATCGCCGTGGCAGACGTCAACCAACCCGCTCCTCGCTGGCTGGCCATTCTCGTCATCCTGGTTATCGCGGGCGGCTTGGCTGCGTGGGAGATTTACATGGCGCGCAGCCCGCAGGACACGGGCGTGCGCGAGGTGGCCGTCGTCCTCACCGAAGACGGCCCGTTTCCGGACGTGCTGTACGTAGAGGAAGGCGTGCACTACCGCATCGCGGTGGCCAGCATGGCGGGCGAGCACACGCTGACCGGCGTGACGCCGGCGCAGGGCGGCCGCGGCGCGGAGGCGGCGGCCCGCGACGTGACGGTGCGGCCCGGCCAGGTGGTCTGGCTGGAGGCGCCGCCCGCGTCGCTGCGCGACGGCAGCCGCCTGGGCGGCGTCGGGCCCGTCATCGAGCGGGTGGACCGGCTTTCCACGCTGACCGCCCTGGGCATCGTGTATCCGGTGGCCATTATCGCCACCGACGAGGGCATGGTGCCCAGCCAGGTGCGGCTGGCGGAAGGCTCCCGGGCCTGGGTGGCCGGCGTGAGCCTGGGCGACCGCCGCATCCTGAACATCGCCGGCACCAACATCAAGCTGTTCGTCTGGCCCGACCAGCTGCTGGAGCGCTCGGTGGATACGCCCGCGCCCGGCACGTACAAAGTCGTCTGCGAGGAAGGCTGCGACGACGGCTGGAACGGCGCCGTCCGCATCGAGGTGGCCGACATGCCCATCCCGTGGGTGGAGAGCCGGGATACCGACGCGGCCGCGCAGGTAAACCGGCGGGCGCCCGATTTCGCCGTCTACGACCTGGAGGGCCGCGTCGTGCAGCTGTCGGATTTCCGCGGCGAAAAGCCGGTTTTCATCAACTTCTGGGCCACGTGGTGCCCGCCGTGCATGCGGGAGATGCCCGAGATGCAAAGGCTGTACGCCGCCCGCGGCGACGAGTTTGAAATTTTGGCCGTCAATTTCCTGGAGCACCGGCCGCAGGTGATCCCGTGGGTGGAGGAGTACGGCCTGGAGTTTCCGATCCTGATGGACGTGACGGGCGAAGTGTCCAGCCGCTACGGGGTATGGTCGTACCCGACCAGCGTATTCATAGACAAAGACGGCATCGTGCGGGGCCGTTTCGTCGGCGAGCTGTCGTATCAGATGATGGAGGATTTCGTAGACGCCATCAGCGAATATAAGGCGGGCGACACGTAAGACCGGACGCAAAATCGTCGACGAGCAAGGGTGAACGAGGTGGCTGGACTGTTTGGAACCGACGGCGTGCGGGGCGTGGCCAACGTGGAGCTCACGCCGGAGCTGGCTTTCCGCCTGGGACGAGTCGGCGCCGCCGTGCTGGCCGGCGCCGGCCTGGGCGCGGAGCGGAAACACGTCATCGTCGGACGGGACACGCGCCGCTCGGGCAGTTTGCTGCAG
>QGSR01000400.1 GCA_003387805.1 Bacillota bacterium
CCCCAGGAGGCAGAAGGGGACGTCGGCGCCGAGCCGCCGGGCCAGCAGCAGCAGTTCGTCCCAGGGCAGGCCGCAGGCCCACGCTTCGTTGAGCAGGCTGAGGACGGCGGCGGCGTCGGCGCTGCCGCCGGCCAGCCCCCCCGCCACCGGGATGCGCTTGCGGATGCGGATCAGCGCTCCCGCCGGCCGGCGGCCCCGGCAGGCTTCCGCCAGCAGGCGGGCAGCGCGGTAAGCCAGGTTGCTCTCGCCGCCGGGCAGGTCGGCGCCGGTGCACTGCACCGCCAGGCCCGGCCGCAGCACCACGCTGACGTCGTCGGCGAGGCCGATGGTATGCATCAGGGAGTCGATCTCGTGGTAGCCGTCGCTGCGCCGCCCGCGGATGCGCAGCACCAGGTTGAGCTTGGCCAGCGCCCGCTGGGTGATGACGGTACCGCGGCGTGCCATCATCATCGCCCTCCGCACACGAAAACGGCCCCTCGAGAGGGGCCGTGTGGTCGACCGGCCGCAGGACTCAGCCGGCGCGAAAAGCCAACCGCTCTGCACCGCGGTCGTCGAGCACCGTCAGCTCCACCGTTTCGGTGAGGATGTCCGCGTACGTGAAGGTGACGCGGCGGTTCTGCTGATCGGGGCCCAGTTTGACGACGAAGAGGCTGGGATAAGTCTTCTCCAGGGTCCCCTCGCGCTCCACCACGCGCCGGCGCCCCTTGTGGGCCTTGATCCTGACCGGATGGCCGACAAACCCGTCGAGATCGCTCTTGATCCGAGCCAGCACGTCGCGGTTGTCGGACACGGGGCACACCACCTCGGGCGGAATCTGGTCCCATTATAACAGACCGCCCGGTCCGGGTCAAAAAACGATAAGTATATAGTCGTCGTCAAACGGGTGTCAAGGAGGTCCTGTCGGCCGGCGCCCCTATTTCGTGTGCTTGTCGGCCACGCTGGAGGCACCGTAGGACTCGGGTTTGATCTTGGCGTCGAAGCCGCTGCCGGCCACCATTCCCACCACTTCGCGGATCAACTCCCGGGTCTCGCCCGAACGGCCCACGTCCAGGTGGATCTCCACGTTCATGTCGGCGTGGCCGTTGCGGGACAGCCGCTCGGCCAGGCGCGCCGCCAGCTGCAGCGACAGCGAGGCCTCGTAGAGGATGCGCTGGCGCAGGCTGTCCATGCGGCGCATGCGTTCCCTGGAGAAGAAGTAGCGCGCTCCCTTGCCTTCCCGGTGGATGATGACCGCCGTGACGAAGGTGGTGTCGCTGCGCAGCTGGGAGTCGGTGCCGATGATCAGGCGGTAGCGCCCGTCGGGCGCGTGTTCCATGAAGCGGACGATCTCCTGGAACATCTGCTCGAAATCCATCTCGCCCTGGGTCGGGCTGAAGAACTTCATGCCGTCCGCCGCCTCCGCCCGCCGGACGCGCTGGTCACGGCATCTGGAGGCCTTATACCCCCCGCCCCGGGGCGTCAGGCGCCGCGGGGGACACCGCTGCCGCCGCGGCCCGGGCGAGGCGCACGAACTCGTCCAGCGACAGCGTCTCCCCGCGCCGGTTTGGGTCCAGGCCCGCCGCGGCCAGCGCCGCCTCCACCTGCTCCCGGTCGAGGCCCAGATGGGGATCCTCGACCAGGGCGTTGCGCAGGGTCTTGCGGCGGCGGCCGAACGCGGCCCGCACCACCGGGAAGAAGACCTCGGGAGGCGGCGGGGGTTCGGCGTGGTCCGCCGGCTCCATGGCCACCACCGCCGACGTGACCGCCGGCCGCGGCCAGAAGCAGGACGGCGACACGCTGAACGTCTCCCGCACCCGGGCGTAGAAGGCGGCCAGCAGCGTCAGGGCTCCGTAATCGGGGGTGCCCGGCCGGGCGCGCAGGCGGTCCGCCACTTCCTTCTGGACCATGACCACCATGCGGCGGAAGGGGGGCCGGTGGCCGAAGACCCGCACCAGCAGCGGAGCGGTGATCTGGTAGGGCACGTTGGCCACGAAGCGCCAGGGCCGGACCGGCCGGCCACAGAGCTGTCAGGCCCACGCCTGCGCGGTGCTGG
>QGSR01000099.1 GCA_003387805.1 Bacillota bacterium
TCCAGATGTTAAAAAGAAAGAGGAAAGGCCCGGGGAGGGGGCGCGGGGCACATCGGGGGGAAAAACGGGGGGCGGCGGCCGCGGCGCGGAAGGCGGGGCGGGGGGGGGGGGCCCGGGCGACGCGGAAACCCCCGCCGAGCCCGCCGAAAGGCCCCGGCCCATCATCGTCTTCGGATGCGGCAACGCCCGGGGCGTGGAAGCGCTGGAGCTGGGCGGCCAGCTGCCCGCGGAAATCCGAACGGACCAAGATTGAGCGTGATTTCATGATTGAGTTTGTCATCGGCTTCGGCGTCTTCCTCAACTTGATGACTTACGAACTGATCGGTTTCACCGCCGGCGGGGCGGTCATCCCCGGGTATTTGGCACTGTACCTGGACCAGCCGGGGCGCATCGCGGGCACGCTGGCCGCGGCGCTCATTACCCTGGCCGTGGTCCGGGGGCTGTCCCGGGTGGTCATTTTGTACGGCCGGCGCAAGTTTGCGGCTATGCTGCTGGTGGGGTTCCTCGTCAACTGGCTGCTGGACGCCGCGGTGCTGAAGTGGATGACCTGGTTCGGCCCGATGCAGGCCGACGTGCGGGTCATCGGCTTCATCGTGCCGGGGCTTTTGGCCAACGACATGCACGCCCAGGGCGTGGTGCAGACGGCGGCGGTGGCGCTGGCCGCGGCGGCGGTGGTGCGGCTGGCCGCGGCCGCGCTGGTCTACTTCGGCGTGTTCGGCGGGTTGTGATCGTGATGAAAATGCAACGTGCGAGCATGTACCGTCCGCCCGCGGGGCGGTGGCGGGTGCCGGCCGTCGTGCTGGTCGCGGCGGCGGTGCTGCTGCTGGGGCTCTTCCACTGGGCGCAGGCGCGGCTGGGCTTTCAAGTGGGGGGCTCGCTGGCGGGCTCGGTGCCGGGCCGGGTGGCGGGCTCCCTGCCGGGCTCGCTGCCGGGCTCGATGTCGGGCTGGGGGACGGGCCGGTTGCCGGGCTCGCCGCCGGGCTTGGCCACGGGCGTCCCGGGGGCGCCGGGCGGGTTCGAAACCGACGTCCAGGTCGCCGAGCGGCGGGCCGTGGCGCTGATGGCCGAAGGGCTGCGCATCATCGCCCGGGCCCGGGAGGCGGCGGGCTATCCCGTCGACGCCGCCGTGGATCCGAACATGACCGGGCTCATCGGCGCCGAGTGGAGCAGCATCACCACGACGCTGGGGGATCTGCAGGCCAAACGCACCGCCACCAATCCGCTCTGGGCGGCCTACGTGGTGCGCCGCATGGCCGAAGCCGGCGTGCGGCCGGGCGACGTGGTCTGGGCGGCGTTCTCCGGCTCGTTCCCCGGCTTCAACCTGGCCGTCCTGGCCGCGGCCGAAGCCATGGGCGTCGAGCTCTACGCGGTGTCGTCGCTGAGCGCGTCCACCTGGGGCGCCAACTTGCCCGGTTTCACGTGGATCGACATGGAGGCGGCCCTGCGGGAGGCGGGGCTGTTCCGCGGGGGCACCGTGCGGGGCACCGTGGCCGTCACCTTCGGCGGCGATTACGACCGCGGGCCCGAGCTGTTCAGCGTGTTCGCCGACGAGCCGGGCCAGGGCGTCGCGGCGCTGCGGGCCGCCGCGGCCCGGCACCCTTGGCCGCTGCTGGAACCCGAGGACCTGGACGAAGCGGTGGAGCTCCGCATAAAGGTGCTGGCCGAGGCCGGCGGGCGGCCCCTCCCCGCGCTGCTCATCAACGCCGGCGGCGGCCACGCCAGCCTGGGCGACTGTTACGACGTCTGGCCGCCCGGCCTGACCACGGGCCCGCGCCCGTGCGGCGGCGCCACGCCCGGCCTCATGCACGTTTTGAGCCAGCGCGGCGTGCCCGTTCTGCACCTGCTCAACGCGCGGGCCCTGGCCCTGGCCGCGGGCATTCCCGTCGACGGGCGCTTCGATATCGAATCCGGCTTTTGATTTTGAAGTGTATAATCGAAATAGGATGATGACGGGACGTGCCGCGCGGCAAAATCGTGCAGATCGAGAGCGGGCTATGCGACGAAACACGGCGGAGCAAAGGCGCGGGCCGCTGGTGAACGGGCGCCGCAAACCGAAGCCGAAGCTGCGGCAGACCGCACTGGGCATCGTGTTGCTGCTGGTGGGCATCGCGGCCGGCGATGCGCTGCGCTTCATCGACCTGCGGCTGGTGCAGGCGGTGCGCACGGCCATCGTGGCCGATGACAGCGGGCTCTTGCTGATGGTGGCGGCGCAGGTCACCGGCCTCAACACGCTGCGGGTGCTGCCGCTGTACCTGGGCGCCTTCATCTTAATGGAGCAGTACGTGCCCGTGGGCGGCCCGTGGCCCCAGCGCATTCTGGGCTACTTCATCCCGGCGCTGCTGGTGCCGCTGTCGTACCTGGCCATCCGGGTGGTGTTCGGCACGCCCTACGACTTCGGCGTGCCCGCCATGCTGTCGCTGCTGGGCGTCATCGTCGTGCACGCGCTGTCGCGCTGGCCGCAGGGGCTGTTTCTGCGCATGGCCACCTTCGGCATGTTCAGCTTCGGCTGGCAGTGGCTGGGGATGGCGCCGCTGCTGACGGGCTACGGCTTCGGCCGCGGCGACCTTTCGATCGACGTGAAAAACGCGGCCGAGTTTTTGCAGCAGCAGGCGCTGCTCAACCGGTGGAGCCTGGTGTCGTGCGGCCTGTTCGTCGGCATTGCGGTGGTCATGGCCAAGTTTATGGTCGACTACAGAAACCACGTGGACCTGCTCCGGCGGCACCAGGCGCGGGAGCTGGAGCTGAAGCAGGCCGCCATCCGCAGCCTCGAGGCCCGCTCCATGGCGGAGATGCAGCGGCTGGTGCACGATTTGAAGACGCCGCTGACGACGGTGCAGGGGCTGGTGTCGCTCATCGGCATGACGGGCGATCAGGCGAAGCTGAAAGAGTACACGGCCAAGGTGGAGCAGTCCGTCGAGCGGATGAACCAGATGATTTCCGAGATTCTGCACCCGGAAACGAGGCGGCGGGTCACGGGCCGGGAGCTGGCCCGGCAGATCCACTCGCACGTGTCGGGCGCCCACTGGGGCGGCGTGCGGTTTGAACTGGCCGACCCGCTGCCCGACGTGGAGGTCAACGTGGTGCGCACCATCCGGGCCGTAGCCAACTTGATTCAAAACGCCCGGGACGCCATGGGCGAGGCCGACGAGCCGGTGGTGGTGCGGGTGCGCGAAGAGGACGAACATCTGTGCATTGACGTCGTCGACACCGGCCCCGGCATTTCGCCCGAGGCCATGGAGGAGCTGTTTACGCCCGGGTTTTCGACGAAAGACAGCTCCGGGCTGGGTTTGGCGTTCGCTCGGGAGGTGGTCGTGGAGGAGCACGGCGGGTCTCTGGACGTGGACAGCGAACCCGGCCGCGGAACGACCATTACGGTAAGACTGCCAGGGGGGATTCAATGAGCGCGCAAGGCCGGAAGGACTACGCGGAAACGGCGGAGTCGACCCCGACGCGCATTTTGGCCGTGGACGACGACGCCGACATTTTGTACACCATCGCCGCCATCGGCGAGGCCGCGGGCTGGCATGTGGACGGCGCCTCCGACGGCGAGGAGGCGCTGCGGCGGCTGCGGGACGAGAGCGGCTACGACCTGGTGCTCCTGGATTACCACATGCCCAACATGGACGGCTTGACCTTGCTGGGCCTGGTGCGGGAGGACTTCCCGACGCTGCCGGTGCTGGTGCTGACGGTGGACGAAGACCAGGAGACGGCCAACGCGTTCCTGGACGCGGGCGCGACGGATTTTGCGCTGAAGCCCATCAAGGCGCCTGATCTCATCGCCCGCATCCGGCTGCACCTGCGGCTGGCCGCGGCGGAGCAGCGCCTGGACCGGCGCGTGCCCGACGAGGAGCTGCCGAAGGGCATTCAGCGGCAGACGCTGGACGCCATCATCGCCGCGCTGCGGGAGGCCGACGGCTTCATCAGCCAGCAGGACCTGGCCGAGCGCACCGGCTTCGCCTACCAGACGGTGTGCCGCTACGTCAGCCACCTGGAGGACGTGAACCTGCTGGACGTGCAGCTGAAGTACGGCAAGCTGGGCCGGCCCAAGAAGAAAGTGCGCTGGCGTGAGAAATGAGCGAGAAATGGACGAGATAAATGAAGATAAACAGGCTTGCCCATAAGTAGTGCCAAAAAAAGTAGGTACGCGGCCGCACGCTGCGGGCGTATTCCAGGCGGTCGCGGAAGAGGTGGCTGCTTATGGGGACCGGGCATTCCGCAATGGGGTGGCGCAGCGGCGTCATCGTGCTGCTGGCGGCGCTGGCCGTCGCGTGGCTGGTGGGCGCCGAGTTTCGGGCGAAACATCAGCCCGATGACATTTACCCCGGCCCCGGCGTCACCGAGGTCCGGCGCCTGAGCGACTATTTCCCGGCGCTGACCGGCAGCCCCGGCGACACGGACGTCTTCATTCTCGAAGGAGACGCGCCCGGGGCCACGGTGCTGGTGCTGGGCGGCGTGCACCCGGACGAGTTCGCCGGGTTTATGGCCGCGCTGCTGCTGGTGGAGCGCGCGCAAGTGGAGCAGGGGCGGCTCATCGTCATCCCGCAGTCCAACGCCAGCGGCTTTACCCACAACCTGGCCGGCGAAGGCCATCCCACGCACATCGAAATCGAAACCGCGGGCGGCGTGCGGCGCTTCCGCTACGGCGCCCGGGCCACCAATCCCGTGCACCAGTGGCCTGACCCGGACGTGTACGTGCAGGCGTCGGGCCAGCAGCTTTCCGGTTCGGAAACCCGCAATTTGAACCGCGCTTTTCCGGGACGCCCCGACGGCACGCTGACTGAGCAAGTCGCGTACGCCATCGTGCAAATCATCGAGCAGGAAAACGTGGCCATGGCCTTCGACCTGCACGAGGCGTCGCCGGAATATCCCGTCATCAACACCATCGTGGCCCACCCGCGCATGATGGAGCTGGCGGTCATGGTGGTTATGGATCTCGAGATGCAGGGCATTCCCATCGGGCTGGAACAGTCGCCGGAGGCGCTGCGGGGGCTGAGCCACCGCGAATGGGGCGACCACACGGAGACTTTGGCGGCGCTGTTTGAAAGCGCCAATCCGGCCCAGGGGCGGCTGCGGGGCCGCACCAACGTCGAGCTGGTGCTGGAAGGGAAAGACGCGCAATACGAGCGGGCGGCCCGGCTCGGGCGGCTGTACGTGCCCTTCGGGCCCGAGGGCCATCCGCTGGAGTCGCGGGTGGGCCGCCATTTGTCCACGCTGCGCTCGTTCTTCGAGATGTACAGCTTGTTCCACCCGTTTGAAGGCATCGTCGTCACCGGAGTGCCCGGCTACTACGAGCTGATGGAAAACGGCGTCGCGGCGTATTTGCAGCCGCCGCGGTAAAGCCCGGCGGCGGTCCGCCGCCGGCATCACGGGCGCCGGCCTGCCTGCCGCAGAAACCGACGCGGTCCTGCCTGCCGCGGCAGCCGACGGCGCCGCGGTCGGATTTAATGGAGGCGTTGACACAGTGAGTGAGGCAATCATTTTCATTTTGATGGTGGCAGCATTCATTGCGCTGGCCGCGGCCAAGCTGCCCATCGGCCTGGCGCTGTTGTCAGCCTCCATCGTCGGCGCGCTGGCGGGCGGGGAAGGCATCGGGCTCCGTCATTTGGTGGAAGGCGCCTTTGCCTATTTGGACGCGATTCTCATCATCGTGACGGCCATGGTGTTTATGGCGGCCATGCGCCGTTCGGGCGCGCTGACGGACATCGCCCGCCAGCTGGTGAGCGTGTTCGGGCGGCGGCCCGTCGTTTTGCTGCCGGCGCTGATGCTGCTGGCCATGCTGCCGGGCATGCTGTCGGGCTCGTCCACGGCGGCGGTGCTGACCACGGGCGGCCTGGTGGCGCCGGTGCTGATGGCGCTGGGATTGGACCGGCGTCGGGCCGGCGTGTTCATCGCCATGGCCGGCATTTACGGCATGATTGCGCCGCCGGTGAACTTGCCGGTGATGATTATCGGCGCGGGCATTGACATCCCGTACGTGGGGTTCGAGGGGCCGCTGCTCCTCGCCTCCATCCCGCTGGCCGTGCTGACCGCATACGTGGCGGGCTGGCCGCTGCTGCGCCGGGGCGGCGCCAACGTGGACGGGGCGCTGCTGGCCATGCAGGAGGCCGCGGTGGCCATCGAGCGAGGCGACACGCCGGTGGCGGCTGGGTTCGGCGGGGGCGCCAAGGACGAGGCCGGCGGCGCCGGACACGGGACGAAGGGCGGCGCGGGCCGGCCGCCGGCGCTGCCCATGCGGGGCTTCTTGGCCTGGCTGCCCCTCCCTTGGGTTGTGTTCTCGATGGGGGCCAGCCGGGCGGCCGTTCCCTGGTTCCCGGGTTTTGGCATGGCCTTGTCCTTCGCCGTGGGGACCGTCTTGATTTTCGTCATCAGCCGCGTGCCGGACTGGCTGGCCACGATGCAGGGCGCGCTGCGGCAGGCCCTCCCGGTCCTGGGCATTCTCGTCGGCGTCGGTGCCTTCATCCAGGTAATGACGCTGGTGGGCGGCCGAGGCTGGATGGTGGTCAGCCTGCTGAGCCTGCCGGCGGCGTGGCTGTATCTGGCGGCGGCGCTGGGCATCCCGCTGTTCGGCGCGGTTTCGGCCTACGGCGCGGCGTCGGTGCTGGGCGTGCCGCTGGTGCTGGCGTTCCTGGACATGGGCGACGTCATCGTCATCACCTCGGCCATGTCGCTGCTGGCCGGCCTGGGCGACCTGATGCCGCCCACAGCCCTGGCGGGCATCTTCGCCGGCCAGGTCGTCGGCGAAAGGAACTACGGGCGGATCTTGCTGATGGCGGCCCCGCTGGCTCTGGCGACCATCGCGTACGCCATCGGCATGATCTTGCTGTCGTAACGGCCGGTGCCGATTCGCCGACGACCGTGCGGCCCGTGACGAGGCGGCGTGCGGCCGGGGCGAGGCGGCGTACGGCTGGGGCGAGGCGGCGGGCGGCCCGTGACGAGCCGGCGTACGGCCGGGGCGCGGCGGCGCGGGGCTGGGGCGCGGCGGCGGGCGGCCGGCGCGAGGCGGGGGGGGGGCGGGGCGGGGCGGCGGCGGG
>QGSR01000401.1 GCA_003387805.1 Bacillota bacterium
CGAGGGCCGCTACAGCCTGCCGGTGGAGGCGACGAACCGCTTCGTCAAACTGGCGCCGCCGGCGGGGATGCGCGCCGGAGGTCCGTGGTTTCACCGCGTGCGCGGGCGGCAGGCCGACGAGCCGCTGGACTTTGCGCTGGCCGAGGATCCGGTCCGGGGCGGGGAGACGTGCCGGTTCATCCAGGTGACCGATTTGCATGTCCTCCGGGGCGGGCCGTCGACGCCGGGCCTGGTGCGGGCGGATCTGGAGCGGCTGGCCGCCGCGTGGTCCGGCCGCGCGGACTTTCTCGTCATTACGGGGGACGTGGCCGGCACGGGCCTGCCCGAGGAGCTGCTGGCGGCCCGGCGGGCGGTGGACGGCCTGCCTCTGCCTACGTGCTGGCTGCCGGGCAACCACGACGTGGAGACGGGCGCGGGCGTGGAGCCGTACGCGGACGTGTTCGGGCCCGACTCGTACTCGTTTGACTGGGGACCGGTCCACTTCGTCTGCTGCAATTCCGTCGCCGACGGACCCGACGCTCCCGGGCGCCGGTGGCTGCACGCGACGCTGGCGCTGATTCCGCGGGAGCGGCCCGTCGTTCTTCTCACCCACTACCAGCTGGACGCAGCCTTTTTCAAGGACTTGGAGCCATACCGCATCGTCGCGTCGGTCAGCGGCCACTGGCACTCGTCGCGGCTGTACCACGACGGCCGGGTGGCCCATTTCAACACGCCGTCGTTCGGCTTCGGCGGCATCGACTACAGCCCCCGCAGCTACCGGGTGTTCACCTGGAGCGAGGGTGAGCTGGCCGCCGAGACCTATGCGCTGCTGCCCGCGGATGCGGGCGGCCGGTCGGCCGCGGCGGGATGGAGTTTCCGGGCCGCGGCGCCCGGGGCGGCGCTGGACGGGGGGCCCTGCGGCCCGGGGCGGCTGGCGCCCCGGGAATGGCCGCAGCACGCGGGCGGGCCGGCGCGGGTCAGCCGCCTCGAGGGGCCCCGCGTGACCGGGGTGGAGACGGTCTGGCGCCGGGCGCTGCCGGGCGGTGTGCACATGGCCGCGCCCGTGGTCCACGGGGGGCGCCTGTTCATCGGGCTTTTGCACGAAGACCGCCAGCACGGCGGCCAGGTCGCGTGCCTGGACGCTGCTGTGGATTCCCGACCGCTACGTGGTCGTCCAGGTCTCGCCCGGCGCCTCCGTGCAAGCGGTGTGGCCGCTGAGCGGCCCCAATCTCGAGCCGGGCCCGGTGGCCCTTTCTCCCGGGACGGGGCAGCTGTTTGTCGCGCTCCATCCCTACAACGATCAGGCGGACCTGTACATCGTCGACCTGCTCATGCCCGGCCCGGACGGGGTGAGCCTGTATGACCCGACGAACGCATTCGGACAGGACTGGCTGCCGGCCGTCTCCGCCATGGCGGCCGCGGGCGGCGGGCTGTGGATGTCCACCGCCGACGGCATTTTCCGCCTGAGCGACGGCGCGGCCGGGTCCAGCGTTGCCGATCCGCCGCTGGCCAAGATCGCGGACCGGGCGGCCGCGCAAATCGGCGACGTCATCACCTATACGATTACGTTCGACAACGCGACGCTGGTGGAAGGCGAGGAAGATCTGGTCCCGCAGGTGAACGTCTGGATCCGCGACGTGCTGCCGCCCGGCTTTGCGTACGTTCCGGGCAGCAGCTACGTCTACCCGGCGGGCGCGTCGGGCGGCGCGCCGCCCGTGCAGGCGCCGGACCCCGCGGGCGGAGCCACGCTGTACTGGCAGCTGGCGTCCGCGGCGGATCCGATCCCGGCCGGCGGCGTCCGCAGCCTGACGTACCAGGTGATGGTGACGCCCCGGGCCGCGGAAGGCGTCATCCACACCAACACGGCGCAGGGCTTCGCGGACGGGGACGGGGACGGCCGCTTCGGGCGAGCCTGCGCGCCCGGGGAAGACCCGCTGACGGACGGGTGCGACCTGGCCGTCACTCCCGTGGCACGAGCGACCGTGCTGGTGACGCTCGGCGTGTTTTCCCCGCGGGCCCACGTCGTGGGCAAAGTGTTCCTGGAC
>QGSR01000402.1 GCA_003387805.1 Bacillota bacterium
CTGTAGAGGACCGCTCCCAGCGTGCGCTGGATGATGAGCAGCCCTACGCCAGCGCCGCCCAGCGCAAACCAGCCGAACAGAAGGGTGTTGAGAAAGATGGGCTGGAGGCGGTGGATTGGGCCGCCGGCGAGGCCGGCGGCCGACAGCGCCGCCGCTAGGCCCGCCGCGAAGGCGACGATCAGCCACCCAAGGCCGGACTGCAAGGCCAGCCTGGCTGTGCGCCCGGCTTGGTCGCGAATCAGCATCGTGCCAGCCCCCTGCGTTGAGGGTCTAATTTACACCCTTTTCCTATTCTGACCGACTAGCCGAAATCCTTCCGAATATCTCGGCGCCGGCGGCGCCGCGAATACGAATCGAAACAAACCAGGCTTGACATGAATAAGGCTTGATGCGCCCTGGCTGGTCGGCCGAGCGCCGCGCCTGCTCGTCGGTTGCCCGCGCCATCCGCAGGCGCGGCGGTTTGCTCACCAGGCCGCGACGACGCCGTCTTTGCGCGGCTCGGTGCCGCAGATGTAGACGCCCGTATCCGGGTCACGCCAGATCATTTGCCCGCCGCCGAACATGCTCCAGTCGACTTCGACCCGCACGTCATGGCCCAGGGCCGCCAGCTGCCGGATGACGTCGGGATGCAGGGTGGACTCCACGTGGACCGTGCCATTCGGGGCTACGCGCACCCGGGGCGCGTCGAACACCGACTGGGGATTGAGGCGATGGTCGACGATGCCGAGGACCGTATGCACGTGGCCTTGGGGCTGCATGTCGCCGCCCATGACGCCGAACGCCGCCAGCGGCGCGCCGTCTTTCGTGATGAAAGCCGGAATGATGGTGTGGAACGGCCGCTTGCCGGGCGCGAGCTGGTTGGGATGGCCTTCTTCCAGCGTGAAGCAGTGGCCGCGGTTTTGCAGGGCGATGCCCGTCCCCGGCACGACGACGCCCGAGCCGAACCCCATGTAGTTGGACTGGATGAACGAGACCATGCGGCCTTCCGCGTCGGCCGTACACAAGTACACCGTGCCGCCCAAATCCGGCCTCCCGGCCTGCACGTCTTTCAGCGCTTGGGCCGGCGAGATGAGGGCCCGGCGCCCGGCGGCGTACTCTTTCGAAAGCAGCTGCGCCACGGGCACGTCGGCCAGCGCCGGGTCGGCGACGTAGCGGTGGGCGTCGGCGAAGGCCAGCTTGAGCGCTTCGATGATCAGGTGCAACCGCGCCGCAGACAGATGCGGCAGGTCCGCCACCGGCGTGCCCTCCAGAATGTTAAGCGCAAGCAGAGCGGCGATGCCTTGCCCGTTGGGCGGGATTTCCCAGACGTCGTACCCCCGGTAGGAAGTGCGGATGGGCTCGACCCATTCCGCCCGGTGAGCGGCCAAATCGTCTTTGGTCAAGAAGCCTCCGGTATGTTCAGCGTACGCCGCGATCTTCTCCGCCAGCTCCCCGCGGTAAAAGGCCTCGCCGTCGGATTCGCCGATGAGCCGCAACGTGCGGGCTTGATCCGGGCAGCGGAACAGTTCGCCGGGCTTGGGGGCGCGGCCGTTGGGCAAAAACGTCCGGGCAAAGTCCTCGCGGTGGCCGAAGCGCCGCTCGGCCCGGCGCCAGTACGAGGCGATGACGGGGGGAACGGGATGGCCTTCCTCCGCGTAGCGGGCGGCCGGTTCGAGCAAGTCCCGCAACGGCATAGAGCCGAAGCGGCGGGTCAGCTCCACCCAAGCCGACACGGCGCCCGGGACCGTCACCGGCAGCCAGCCGTCGGCGGGCACTTCCGTCAAGCCTTGGCGGCGGAATACGTCGAGGGTGAGCGCGGCCGGCGCCCGGCCCGAGGCGTTGAGGCCGTACAGCTGTTTTCCGTCCCAGACGATGGCGAAGGCGTCGCCGCCGATGCCGTTGGACGTAGGCTCCAGCACCGTCAGCGCCGCGGCGGTGGCCACGGCCGCATCCACCGCGTTGCCGCCCTCCTGCAAAATGCGCAAGCCCACTTGCGCGGCCAGCGGATGGCTGGTCGCCACCGCGCCGCGCCGGGC
>QGSR01000403.1 GCA_003387805.1 Bacillota bacterium
ATGGCTCAGAGCAATCACCGGCGCACCTCGCGACGCCCCGTCGCCATCCATGGCGACGATTTCGGCTTTCGACTCCATAGGTGGAGTCAAAATCGGTTTTCGGCTCCACCAGTGCACATTCGGCCGCTGATGACCCGGCCGAGGCCTCCCCGAAGCCCTCGAACATGGCTCAGAGCAATTACCGGCGCGCCTCGTGGCGGCTCGTTACCACCCATGGCAATGATTTCGGCTTTCACCTCCATCGGTGGAGTCAAGACCGAGTTTCGGCTCCACCAATGGAGATGCGCTGGCCGCTACGCCGACCGCCCCCGCACCGGCTCCCTCGCCGCATGCGTCTCGGGCACGGGCACCAAGAACACCGTCGCCGCCGCAGGCAGCAGCGCGCCCGCCAGCAAGGCCGTCTGGACGTCGTAGGCGTCAGCCAGCGCTCCCAGCGGAATCAGGAGAAAGGCGGCGACGGACCACACGCCGCCCATCATCAGGCCCGCGCCCATGGCCGCCCGGTCCGGCACCAGCTCCTGGGCGTAGACGGGCGCCACGGAAAAGGTGGCGAACAAGAAGAGGCTGGCCGCCACCAGCAGCGCCGTCTGCAGCGGGCCGTCGGTCAGCAAGAATCCCACCAGCGCCGGCGTAGCCAGGACGGAGGACAGGGCCACCACGGGCTTTCGCCCCCAACGATCGGACAAGTACCCGAAGGCCATGGCGCTGACGCTGCCCGCCACCATGTACACCGTCAGCATGACGCTGCCGTAGCCTTCGGAAAAGCCTTTCGATACGTAGTACAACGGCAGGAAGTTGCTGAACGCCACCTGCCCCACGGTGCGGACCAGCGTGGTCGCCGCCAAATATGCCAGCGGTTTCAAAGCGGACGGCGAGGCTGCGGCATTCCGGGCCGGGGCGCCGGCCCGCTCACCGGCCTGGTCCCGCTCCACCGCCATCCCGAAGCTGTCCACCGCCGGCCGGGTCAGGTCCAGCTTGTGAAACCCGCGCAGCGCCAGCACCGCCGCCACGCCGAAGGCGGGCACCAGCAGCCACAGCATGCCGCGCAAGCCCAACGCGCCCACAAGGCCCGCCACGGTCAGAGGCACCAGCGCCATGCCGATGGTGCCGCCCACGCCGAACACCGACATCGCGCCGGCGCTGTAGCGGCCCATCAAGGCCCGCACGCTGACGGTGGCCAGCGGGTGAAACACCGCTCCCGCCAGGCCGCACAGCAGGGCCGCGGCCAACAGCAGCCAGTACGAAGGCATCACACCCAGCAGCGCCGCGAACAACCCGCACACGGCGACGCTGGCCGGCAGCAGGGCGGTGCGCCGGCTGCGGTCCACCATGGCGCCGAACACCGGCTGCAGCAGGCCGCTGCCGGCGCTTTTGGCCGTGGCCAGGGCGGCCACGGCGGTCACGCTGAAGCCGAGTTCGCGCACGAAAAACGGCATCACCGGCGGCAGCACGTTGAGGAAAAAGTCCACCGCCGCATGGGCCAGGGCCAGAAACACCAATTGGATGGAAGGCAACGGGCAGGACTCCCTTTCGGCGGGCTCTCGTCCGGCCGATCCATTCGCCCGGCGTGCATCCCGGTCCTGCATGGGCTTTCGAGACGATTTTGACACGCAATTGAGACTTGCGGCCCCGGTTTCTCGGTAGAATTTGGGATTAAGCAAGGCAGGTCCGGGCGTCCTCGCGCCCTGTCCGCTCCGTGCCGGTCCGGTGCGCGGAGCGCTCCTGTCATGCCCGCGGACGGCCGCCCGGCCTCGCCGACGACAAGACGGGAGGTACGCGTATGACGTCCCTAAGGCGCATGATCGGCCGCTTCCTGGCCGCCGCCGGCGGCGCCGTCATGGCGACCCGGCTCAGTGCGGCCGGCTGGACGGCCCACGCACAAGCATCGGCGTTGAATTGCGAGATCGACGCCGATGACCCCATGGTGTTGGTCTGCAGCGGCATCGTCGAGGAGCCGCTCTTCATCGGTCCTGATTACTTCGAAGATGTACAAGAAATTAACTTCCCGAAAGTC
>QGSR01000100.1 GCA_003387805.1 Bacillota bacterium
GTTTCGGCCGTCTCTGGACGGAGAGACTGCCCCGGCTACGCCGCGCCGCCGTGGCAGCGAGGCGCAGACTGGAGGAAGCCGCGGCCCCCCGGCGCTCGGTCGCGGGCGGCGGAGCCGCGGTGCCCGCCGGCGTGGACGAGCTGGTGCTGGCGGCCACCGGCCGCCAGTTGGCGTCATCGGTGCTGGACAAGATGCGCAGCGCATCCCGTGTTGTTTTCTTCCCCGGGCTGGAGCTGGGTCAGTTCATATCCGTGGAGGAAGCGGGCTACGGCTGGCCGGAACACGAGCGGCCCGGGGAATGGCGGGTCTTTTATGACCCGCTGGCCGTGCCGCGGGCGGCCGGCGGGCCGGGGTCGCCCGGACGCGGGACCGCGCCGGCGCTGCCCGGCGACCTCGCGGAGTCTTCGGAGCCGGACGATGGCTCGGAACCAGGCCCGGCCTTGGACTTCGACACGGCGGCCGCGGGCCTCGCGGCTCTGGGCGACCCGACGCGCCTGGCCGTTGTCCTGGCTCTTCAACGAGACGGCGAGATGTTTGCCGGCGAGGTGGCCGAGCGGCTGGGGGTGCATCCGAGCACCGCGTCCCGGCATCTGGCGCAGCTGGAAGCCGCGGGGCTGGTGCGGGTGCGCCGCGACGGCAAGCTCAAGTTTTACGCGGTGGAGGCGGACAAAATCCAAGCCATCGGGGCGTTCTTGCGACAGCGGTTCCGGCCCGAGGGGCCGTAGGGCGGGGGCCGGCGCGTGGGAGCGCCCGGCCACGGCGCCAGGCGGACAGACCGAGGCAGGGCGGGCGCCGGCGCGTGGGGGCGCCCGGCCGCGGCGCCGGGCGGACGGAGCGAGGCACGGAAGGAACCGGCGCATGGCAGCGCCCGGCCGCGGCGCCGGGAGGACAGAGCAAGGCAGGGGAGGCACCGGGGTGGACGCGATCGTCGTCGAAAACATCGTGAAGCGATTCGGCAGCGTGGAAGCGCTGCGGGGCGTGTCGTTCCGGGTGCGCCGGGGTGAAATTTTCGGCTTGCTGGGTCCCAACGGCGCGGGCAAGACGACGCTCATTCGCACGCTGCTGGGGCTGCTGCGCCCCGCGGAAGGACGCGTACGCATCTTCGACATGGACCTGGAGCGGCATCCCGAAGCGGTCCATCGGTTCGTGGGCTGGGTGCCCCAGGAGCGGGCCATGGACCCGTTCCTGACCGGCCGGGAAAACTTGCTGTTCGTGGCCGGCTTGCATCATATCCCGGCCCGCGAGGCCCGCGACCGGGTCGATGGACTGCTGGAGCTGGTGGAGCTGACCGGCGCCGCGGACAGGATTACGAGGGGCTATTCCGGAGGCATGCGGCGCCGGCTGCAGCTGGCCATGGGCCTGGTGCACCGGCCGAAAGTGCTGCTGCTGGACGAGCCGTCGCTGGGTCTGGACGTGCAGACCCGCCGGCGCATGTGGTGGCTGATTGAAAAACTGCGGGCCGGCGGCACGACGGTGCTGATCACGACCCACTACCTGGACGAGGCCGACGCGCTGTGCGACCGGGTCGCCATCATCGAGCAAGGCGAAATTCGCGGGCTCGATACGCCCGATGCGCTGAAGCAGCGGTACGGCGGCCCGCCCCTGCTGGTTCTGGAATGGGGCGAGCCCGGCGCCCACGGCCGCCGCCAACTCATCGACAGCCTGAAGGCGCTGCCCGGCGTGCGGGAAGTCGCCGAGCGCGCCGGCGGCGTGTGGGTGAGGGGCGATGACGTGGTGGCGGTGACACGGGCCGTCTTGGCCGAGTGCGAGCGGTGGGGCGTCACGCCGGCCCGCCTGTCGGTGCGGCAGCCGACGCTGGATGACGTATTTTTGGCGATGACAGGCGCCTCGCTGAAGGAGAGCACCGAGGAGATGAGCGCATGATGCATACGTTCCTCCTTGAAAACCGAGCCATGTGGATGCGCTGGTACGCCCGCATGCGGCGGGACTTGTTTTCGCTGGTGGCGACGCTGCTGCAGCCGGTGCTCTGGCTGGTGCTGTTCGGCAGCTCGCTGCAGAACATGGTGCGGGGCACGGTGCCCGGCGGGGACTACTTGTCGTTCATGACCGCGGCCGCCTTCGTCATGACGGTGTTCAACGGCGGGCTCAACGGCGGCCTGGAGCTCATGTTCGACCGTGAGTCGGGATTTTTCGACCGGCTCCTGGCCACGCCCATGCACCGCGTGTCGTTCGTGACCGGGCGGTTTTCATTCGTCCTGGCCGTCACCGTCGCGCAGGGCCTGCTCATCATCGCGACCGCGTACATCCTCGGCGTGCGCTACGCCACGGGCCTGGCGGGCATCGCCTTGACCCTGGTGGTGGGCGGGCTGCTGGGCGCGGCGGTGACGACGGTGTCCATCATTCTCGCGTTCGTGCTGCGTCATCACGGCCAGTTTTTCTCCATCATCGCCATCGTCAGTTTGCCGGTGCTGTTTCTGAGCAGCGCGCTGGCGCCGCTGGACGCCATGCCCGGCTGGCTGGCCGCCGTGGCACGGCTGAATCCTTTGACGCATGCCATCGAGGCCATTCGGACGCTGGTCATCGTCGGCTGGGACGCGGGCGTGCTGCTGCAGATGGGCGGGCTGCTGGCCGGCGTCGACGCGCTGCTGCTTTGGCTCGCGGCGCGGGTGCTCCGGCGCCGTTTGGCGTAAAGGCGGGCCAAGCAGGTGCTTCCGCCGCCGATAGGGAAAGTTTCCGGCAAGTGGCGCACGAGCGGGCCCGTCGCCTGCGGCGGGCAGCAGCGCAGCGCGGGCGACGCCCAAGGCGGCGTCGGGCCGCGTGCGGGGAGGGACGGAGCGTATGCCCGTACAGCACGGAAGGCTGGCCGGTCTCGCGGCGGTGGTTCTGCTGTCGATCTTGACGCTGGGCGGGATGGACGGAACCGGGACCTGGGCCTTTGGCACGGCGGCCTGTGCGGCCTCCGGCGAGACGGACGGCGAGCCTGACGGCGCGCCGGCCGGCGTCACGTTCGCCGGGGAACATTTGCGCCTCACCGCCTATTTTCTCGACGGCGCGGTGCGCATCGTGTTCTCCGACGGGCAGGAACGGATTCTTCCGCAGGTGATTTCCGCTTCCGGCGCCCGCTTCAGCGACGGCTTGACCACGTTCTGGAACAAAGGCGACGAGGCTTTCGTCGAGTGGCAGGGCCAAGAGTACACGGTTCGGGTCGTCGACCCGGAGACCGACCCGTGGGAGCAGGCCAAGCGCGCGGGCGTCACGCTGCGGGCCGTCGGGCAGGAGCCGGGCTGGCTGATGGAGATCTACGAAAACCGGCGCGTCGAGCTGCTGCTGGATTACGGCGACACGCGCATCACCACCCGCATTGCCTCCATGGAGGTGGATTTCACCCGCAACACCACCACGTACCGGGTGCTGCCGCCCACGTCGCCCTTGGCGATCACAATCACCGCTGAAGACCAGGCCTGTTACGACCCGATGAGCGGCGAAGGCTTCACCGTGGCGGTCGTAGTGGATTTCGAGGACACCGGCCGCTTGTACCGAGGCTGTGGCCGCTGGCTGAACTGACGATCCCGGGCACAATTCGACAGGTGGGCGGGGACGCATGCGGCTGGAAGAAGTCGTGGCCGAGCTGAAACGGTTTTTCGACGACCAGGACGACGTCGACGTCGCGTATTTGTTCGGTTCGGCGGCACGCGGACGGCGCCTGCCGGACAGCGACGTCGACGTCGGCATCCTGTTTGCCAACGGCTTCGGTGGCGACGGCTCGGCGCGCGGGGCGGCGGGCGGCGGGGCCGACGGCCAGGCCGACGCATCAGCGGCCCGGCGACGAGTGTTTCGGCGCATCGAAATGGCACAGGCTCTGGAAGCGCGTTTGGGGTGCCCGGTGGACGTCGTTGACCTTGAGCTTTGCTCACCGGTCTTTAATCACCACGTTCTCCGGAACAAGATCATTGTGAAGGGCCGCGACGCGCCGAAGCGAATCGCGTTCGAGAAAGCGGTGCGCCGCGAGTACTTCGGTTTTCTTCCGTACTATACCCGCTACGTAGAGGCAAGCCTGCAGCGGCTGCGGGAAGGCGGTGACGGCGGTGGTGGACCCGGACGTCCTTCGTCAGCGCTTGAAGCGGCTCGAAGAGTACATCAGCGACTTGGAGAGCGTGCAACAAACGAGCCTGAAGGAGTTTAAGGACAATAAGGTCCTCAGGCGTTTTGTGGAACGAACGCTGCAGCTGGCCATAGAATCGTGTTTCGACATCGGTTCGCATATTATCTCCGCCTCGGGGTACCGCGAGCCTCGGTTCGCCCGGGACGTCTTCGCGATCCTCGCGGAACACGGCTGGTTCGACAACGAGCTGGCCAGGCGGCTGGAGGGTATGGCCGGCTTTCGCAACGTCCTCGTCCACGATTACGCGACCCTGGACGACGACGTGGTGTTCGGCGTCCTGCAAACCCGTCTGCCTGACTTGCGGGCCTTTGGCACGTCGATCCTCCGGAAACTGGCGCAGAACGCGTAAACGAGGGAGCGGTGAGCAGCGGTTATGCATGAGTCGGTCCATGCCGAATCTCTGTGGCTGACCATGGACGACGGCGCGGAAGTTTACGTCCGGGTATGGGAGCCTGCTGCCGGCGCGGCGGCTGACAGTTCGGATGACGCGCCGGCCCCTCCCGCCGCGGCGGGCGGTCCGCGGGCGGTGCTGCAGCTGGCCCACGGCATGACCGAGCACAGCGGCCGGTACGATGACTTCGCCCGGTTTCTGGCCGGGCGGGGGTTCGCCGTGGTGGGAAACGACCACCGCGGCCACGGTCATACCGGGGAAAGAGCCGATTCCATGGGTTACCTCGCGGACCAAGACGGCTTCGAGCGGCTGGTGGACGATTTGCGGGCCGTCCACGAATGGGCCTGCCGGCGCTGGCCGGGCGCGCCGCGCTTTCTGATGGGCCACAGCATGGGGTCGTTCCTGGTCCGCCGCTACATTCAGCGGTGCGGCGATACCGTCGCCGGCGTCATCATCATGGGCACGGCGGGGAATCCGGGCCTGCCGGGGAAAATCGGCCGGCGGCTGGCCCGTCTCGAGATGCGCCGCCGCGGCCCGCGCCATCCCAGCATGTTGCTGACGTCGCTGGTCTTCGGCGGCTACAACAAGAAAATCCGCAGCCCGAAGACCGCCTTCGACTGGCTGTCCCGCGACGCGGAGGCGGTGAAGGCTTACGTGGCCGACCCGTGGTGCGGCTTCGTTCCTTCCGCGGGCTTTTACTTCGACCTTCTGACGGGCCTGCTGCTCATCCACGACGAGCGGGAGATCGCCCGGATTCCCAAAGATCTGCCGATGCTGTTCCTCAGCGGCGACGCGGACCCGGTGACAGGCTACGGCAAGGGCGTGGAGCGGGTCATCGCCCAGTACGAGCGGCACGGCCTGCGGCGCATGACGTCCATCCTCTACAAGGACGCCCGCCACGAACTGCTCAACGAGCTGAACAAGGAGGAAGTGTACGGGGACATCCTCAAATGGCTGGAAAACCACGCAGGCGGGAATTTTGCGTAATTTGTCGAAGTAAACGTTCCGATGGGAAGACAGGGGATCTTTTTCAAACGGAGGGATCCGGGTGGCGGTTTGGGTTGTCGTCGGGGCGGCGGTCGTGGTCGCACTGTTCTGGATTGGGCAGTACAATGCGCTGGTCCGCCTGCGCAACTGGATTGAGGAAGCGTGGGCGCAGATCGACGTGCAGCTGAAGCGGCGCTACGACCTCATTCCGAACCTGGTCGAGACGGTCAAAGGCTACGCGAAGCACGAGCAGGAGACGCTGCAAAAAGTCATCGAGGCCCGCAACCGCCTGCTGGCCGGCGGCGGCCGGGCCGAGCAGCTGCAGGCCAATGACGAGCTCAGCGGCGCGCTGAAGAGCTTGTTCGCCCTGCAGGAGGCGTATCCCGACCTGAAAGCCCACGAAGGTTTCAGCAAGCTTCAGGAGCAGCTGGAAGGCACGGAGAACAAAATCGCCGCGGCCCGGCAGCTGTACAACCGCACCGTGATGCAGTACAACACCAAGATTCAGTCGTTCCCCAGCAACATCGTGGCCGGGGTCCACGGTTTCACCCGGGCGGAAATGCTCGAGGCGGCCGCGGCGGAGAGGGAAGCCGTGCGGGTGGAGTTTTAGCGGACCATGCTGCTGCATGCGCAGATCGAAGCGAACAAACGGCGGACCTGGGTCCTGGTGGCCGGATTTCTGCTGTTTTTCGCCGCCGTGGGCGCGGCCTTCGGCGTCGTCGCCGCCGACGACTGGCTGGCGGGCCTCGTCATTGCAGCCGTTTTGGCCGCAGCGTACGTGCTGATTATGACCCGGGCGGGCACGCAGGTCGTCATGGCCATGAACCGGGCCCGGGAGGTCAAGTCCGAGGACGAAAACCCTTTTCTCTGGAACACGGTCGAATGGCTGTCCATCGCGGCGCGGGTGCCCATGCCGAAAGTGTACATTATCGACGATCCCAGCCCCAACGCTTTCGCCGCGGGCATGACGCCCGAAACCGCGGCCGTGGCCGTCACCACGGGGCTGCTGGAACGGCTCGACCGCCAGGAAATCGAGGGCGTCATCGCGCACGAGGTCGCGCACATCCAAAACTACGACGTCAGGCTGGCCACCACGGCCATCGCGCTGGTGGCCGTCATCGGCATCCTGAGCGACATGGCCCGGCGCATGCTCTGGTACTCCGGCGGGCGGCGCGGCAGCCGCAGCAGCGGCCGCGGCGGCCAAGGCCATGCGGTCGTGCAAGTCGCCGCACTGCTTTTGATCCTGCTGGCCCCGCTGGTGGCCACGCTGGTGCAGCTGGCCATCTCCCGCAACCGGGAGTACTTGGCCGACGCGAGCGGCGCCGAGCTGTGCCGCAACCCCGGCGCCCTGGCCTCGGCCCTGCGGAAAATCGCCGGAGCGCCCGCGCCCGTGGCGTCCGCCTCGCCCACGTGCGCGGCGCTCTACATCTCCAACCCCACAAAGAAGCGGCCGGCGGTGGACTGGTTTTCCACCCCCCCGCCG
>QGSR01000101.1 GCA_003387805.1 Bacillota bacterium
TCCCTACGCCCTCCGGCCCGCCCGGCCCGTCCGGAATTGGCCGGACCGTGACGCGCGTGCCGACGACCCGCACGATCTCCACCGCGGCGCCCGGCTGGATGAACGCGCCGTCCGAGACGGCGTCGATGCGGAACGGGCCGATCTGCACGGTGCCGGCCGGCCGCAGCGGCGACAAAGCCCGCCCGGCCGCGCCCGCCTTGATCACCGGGTCCTCCGGGTTGTCCCGCTCGAAGCCGGGATGGTCGAGACTGGTCTCCAGCGCTAGTTTGCGCCAAAGACGCGACCGCGGCACCCGGCGCAGGATGAAAACGGCCCCGACGACGGTGAACAGCGCGGCGAAGCCGATGGCGGCCAGCGCCGACCAGATGTCCGGGAACGACAAGAACAGGCTGGCCAGGACGGCCGCGATGCCGAGCAGCCCCGCCACGCCGAAGCCGGGTATGACGAAGATTTCCAGCAGCAGCAGCCCCAGGCCGACGGCGAACAGGATGATGACCTCTAGGCCCGCCAGCCCGGTCAGCATGCGGGCGCCGAAAAACAGCGCCAGCGCGATGATCCCGGCGGTGCCGGGCACGCCCCATCCGGGCGTGGTGATCTCGGTGAGGAGACCCAGAAAGCCCAGGGTCAGCAAGATGGAGCTGATGGTCGGCTCGGACAGAAAGCGCGCGAGACGCTCGGCCCAGTTCATCTCCGCTTCCTGGAGGCGAGCCCCCGCCAGGCCGAAGTGGCTCAGCACCTCGGCGCGCGTGCCCGCCACGAAATCGACGAATCCGATTTCTTCGGCCTTCCTGGCCGTCAGCGTCAAAATTTCTCCTGCCGAGACCAAGCCTTCAATCTCGATGCGCTCGTCCACCATGGCCGCGGCCACCATGGGATCGCGCCCGTGGGCCTGGGCGGTGGCTTCGAACTCGCTGCGCAGCGCGGAAATCGTCTTCTCGTCCGCGGGCCGCGGCTCGGCCGCGCCCATGCTCGCGCCCGGGGCCATGGCAATGTGATCGGCGGCCAGCGCGATGAGCGCTCCCGCGGACCACGCGCGATCGGGAATGAATGCGATGACTGTCAAATGCGTCCGCAGCAGCGCATCGCGAATGTCCGTGGCCGAGTCGACCCGCCCGCCGAACGTATTGATCTCCACCAGGATGGCGGCCGCTCCCGCGGCTTCCGCCTCGGCCACGGCCCGCCGGACGAACACGGCCAAGCCTTCGTCAATGGTGCCCTCAATCGGCACGACGTGCACCGCGGGCACGGCGCCGGACGGGGCCTGCGCCGCGCCGGCGGCCCCCGCCAAGAGCGCGGCAAGGACCGCAATCCACAGTATGCCGGGGCGACGCTCGCCGATGGTCATGGGCATCCCCTTTCACCAGCCGGTGCGCGGCCGCGGCCAACGGTGGGCCGCCGAACAAGCCGCTGCATAACAATTCGCAAAGCCGCCGGGTCCTTCCTGCCGATTTGGATGCCCCTTCCATCGTATGCCCCGATGGGGCGCCGGCGTATGCCCCGTGGGGGCGCCGGCGGCTGCAGACAAAAACGGGGAGACGCGGCAGGCGCCTCCCCGTCCTTGTCACGGCTGCTTACCGGCGCTTGCGCCGGGCCGCCTGCGCCTTCTTCTTGCGGCGCACGCTCGGCTTGTCGTAATGCTCGCGCTTGCGCAGTTCGCTTTGAATGCCTTCTTTGCGCTGAATCTGCCGGAAACGGCGCAAAGCCCGGTCCAAACTCTCGTTCTTGCCAACTCGCACCTCGGCCATCGTGGGCTGCCCCCCTCTCCCGGCAAAGTGCACCGCGGGCCGCTACGCGAATCGTCCCAGGGGCGCTCCGCCCAGCAGGTGAAAGTGCAGGTGAAACACCACCTGCCCGCCGTCCGCACCGCAGTTGTTCACGATCCGATAGCCCGACTTCTTGACGTCAAACTTCCCGGCCAGGACGTTGGCCACTTGGAGAATGTGCCCCAAAAGCTCCGTGTCGTCATCCGACACGTCGGCCAGCGTCGGTATGTGCCGCCGCGGAATGATGAGGAGATGAACGGGCGCCTGCGGATTGATATCGCGAAACGCGACGACGCGGTCGTCTTCATAGACGATGTCGCCCGGCAGTTCCCGGTTGATGATGCGACAGAAAATGCACTCGTCGGACACCCGCGTTCCACCCCCCTCCGGCAGCGTTCGACTGACGCTTCTCACTGTTTCGACGCCGACGGAAACCTTCCTTCCGGGTTCATCCGGCTACGCGCGCGGCTGCAGCTCCAGCCGCCGGGCGATGATTTCCCGCTGAATCTCCGAGGTGCCCCCGCCGATGGCGTACAGCCGCGCGTCGCGATAGTACCGTTCCACCGGGTAGTCGGTGACGTAGCCGTAGCCGCCGTGAATCTGCACCGCCATGGACGTGACTTTGGTGATCATTTCGGACGCGGCCAGCTTGGCCATGGAGGCCGCCAGCACCTTCTCGTCCGTGCCGAACTTCGCGCACGCCTGGTAGAACAACAGCCGCGCCTGCTCCAGCAGCACGTACATGTCCACCAGCCGGTGGCGCACCGCCTGGAAGTCCGCCAGCGGACGGCCGAACTGACGGCGGGAGCGGGCGTAGTCGCGGGCCGCCTCGTACGCCGCCTCGCCGATGCCGATGCACTGGGCGGCCAGGAACACCCGTTCCAGGTTAAAGTCCTCCATAACGTAGTAAAACCCTTGGTTTTCCTCGCCGATGAGGTGGTCCGCCGGCACCCGGCAGTCGGTGAAAACCAGCTCCGCGGTTTCCGAAGTGTGCCAGCCCATCTTGTCCAGCGTGCGCGCGACCTCGTAGCCCGGCGTGTCCGCGTCCACCACCAGCAGCGAAATGCCCCGGCGGCCCTGCTCGGGCGCGGTCTTGGCCGCGAGGGTGACGAAATCGGCCACGGGGCCGTTGGTGATAAACGTCTTGCGGCCGTTGACCACGTAGTGGCCGCCGTCTTTGACGGCACGGGTCTGGATGGACGCGAAATCCGAACCCGAGTCGGGTTCCGTCATCCCGATGGCGCCGATGATTTCCCCCCGGATGCCGCGCGGCAGATATTTCTGTTTCAGAGCTTCCGAGCCGAGTTTCCAAATAGGATACAAGGCCAGCACTTGCACCAGGAGCGTGGCCCCGATGCCGGCGTCGACTTTCGAAATTTCCTGGACCGCCAGGGCCTGCGCGGTGACGTCGCCGCCCGCGCCGCCGTATTCTTCGGGGAACATGATGCCGATGAGCCCCTGCTCGCCCATGCGCCGGACGATGCCCGGCGGCAGGCGGCGCCGCTTTTGGTACTCCGGCGAAAGCGGGGCCACTTCCCGCTGCGCGAAGTCCCTGGCCATCTCCTGAATCGCCCGCTGGTCATCGGTCAGTTGAAACATTTCCAGCCTCCTTCGCGGCGCATCATGCGTCGGATTCGCAAGCACTTCCCGGCGCCGGTGTCATCGTATGTCTGTTCCGACAATCGCGTCAAGAACGCTGTATTCAAATTGTATCGATCAACAGAGGGCGAAAGCCGATGGCATCGCACGCGGCCAGATGGTATTTGACGCCGCCGCGGGTGCCCGTCAGCGCGCCCCGCTGCGCCGCTCCGTGCAAGTGGCCGTACACGCAGTGCACCACCGGGTAGCGTTCCAAAAGCCGCGTAAAGCCCGACGGCTCGTGCCGCTCGTTGACCGGCGGGAAATGCAGCATGGCGATGATGCGGCCGGCGCCGGCTTTAACCGCGCTCTCCAGCGACATCTCCAGCCGCAGCTGCTCCCGGGCGTACACGGGCCCGTCCCGTTCCTCGTCCCAGCCCGAGCCTCCCGGCACGACCCAGCCCCGGGTGCCGCAGACGGCCCACTCCTCGGTGAGCCGCACGTGATCGTTTTGGATCGCGAACACGTTGGCCGGCAGCGCCCGCCGCACTCTGCCGATGCCGCTCCACCAGTAGTCGTGGTTGCCCCGGATCATGACGATGCGGCCGGGCAGCGAGCCGAGGTAGGCCAGGTCTTCGGCCGCTTCCTCCAGCGTCATGGCCCACGAAATGTCCCCGGGCACCAGCACGACGTCGTCTTCGGCCACCAGCCGCAACCAGGCGTCGCGGATTTTCCGCGGGTGGTCCTTCCACGCCGCGCCGAAGATGTCCATGGGCTTGTCCTGCCCGCCGGGCAAGTGCAAATCTCCGATGGCGAAAATGTTCAACGGCCCCGTCTCCCGTCGTCCCGGCGCCCGGCTACAGCCGCCACCGGCCCAGAGGACGGAAACGGGCGGTGAAAAACCGCAGCGTGGGCGGCTCGTACACCATCTCAAGCCCCGTAATCCCGTCCCGCGCCTCGTACAGCCGGGCCGCGGCTTCGGCGACGACTTGCATGTGCCGGGACGTGTACACCCGCCGCGGGATGGTGAGCCGCACCAGCTCCAGGTTCGGACGGTGGTGTTCGCCCGTTTCCGGATTGCGCCCCGCGGAGACGATGCCCCGCTCCATGGAGCGCACGCCCGAAACGATGTAAAGCGCCGCGGCCAGCGCCTGCGCGGGGAACACGTCCTGCGGCAGATGCGGCAAAAACCGCTTGGCGTCCAGGTACACCGCGTGGCCGCCCACAGGCTCCACGATGGGCACGCCGCGCCGGCGCAGGAGCTCCCCCAGGTATTCCACCTGGCCGACGCGATGGCGGACGTAAGAGTCCTCCGTGGACTCCAGCAAGCCCCGGGCCAGCGCCTCCATGTCGCGGCCGGCCATGCCGCCGTAGGTCGGCATGCCTTCGAAGACCACCACCAGTTCCCGCAGTTTTTGCGCCAGATGGTCGTCGTTGACCGCCACGAACCCGCCGATGTTGACCAGCGCGTCTTTCTTGGCGCTCATCCAGCAGCCGTCCGCGTAGGACATCATCTCGCGCAAGATGTCCCGCACCGGACGGTCCTGATAGCCCGGCTCCCGCTGCTGGATGAAGTACGCGTTTTCCACGCAGCGGGCCGCGTCCACGAACACCGGGATGCCGTGCGACCGGCACAGCTCGTGCACGGCCCTCATGTTCTGCATGGACACCGGCTGGCCGCCGGCCATGTTCACCGTCACGGCCAGGGACATGTACGGGATGTTTTCCGCGCCCACGCGGCGGACCAAGCTTTCGAGCTTGTCGAGGTCCACGTTGCCTTTGAACGGATGCGCGGCCGCCGGATCGTGGGCCTCGTCGATGATCACGTCCACGAAGGTGCCGCCGTTGCGCTCCTGGTGAACCCGCGTGGTGGTGAAGTACATGTTGCCGGGGATATAGTGGCCCGGCCGGATGAGGATGGTCGAGAGGAGGTTTTCGGCGCCCCGCCCCTGGTGCGTGGGGATGACGTGGCGAAAGCCGAACAGCTCCTGAATGACCCGCTCCATGAACGAGAAGCTGCGGCTGCCCGCGTAGGCCTCGTCGCCCCGCATCATGTGCGCCCACTGGCGGTCGCTCATGGCGGTGGTGCCGCTGTCGGTCAGGAGGTCAATGAAGACGTCTTCGGAACGAAGCAAGAAGGTGTTGTAGCCCGCCTCCTCGATGGCACGGCGGCGGTGCTCCTCGGTGCCCGGCGAGATGGGCTCAACGGCCTTGAACTTGTACGGCTCCGGATTCAGCTCCCGCCAGGCCACGGCGCCGATATCGCTTTCCTTCGACTGCACGGTCAGCCTCCTTACTGCTGCGTCGTCGGGCGTCACGGCCAAGGCGGGCTCGGCTGCGTGCGGCCCCGGCGGTCTCGCCCCGTCCGGCGCCCCCAGTCCCCTCAGCCCCCCTCAGCCGTTCCGGCTCGGGGCCGCGTCGGCCGGCTGCTCTTCCGACGCCGCGCTCTGCACGGCGTGGGTGGACTGCGTTGCGGGCGCGGAGGGCGGGGTTTGCGCGGTTTGCGGAGTTTGCGGGGTTTGCGCCGTTTGCGCCGTTTGCGCCGTTTGCGCCGTCTGCGCCGTCTGCGCGGCCTGCGCCGTTTGCGCGGCCTGCGCCGTCTGCGCGGCCTGCGCCGTTTGCGCGGCCGGCGCCGTTTGCGCGGCCGGCGCGCCTGCGGCGGCGGTTGTGCTCTGAACGCCCGCCCCGGACGGCGCTGCCGTGGACGACGATGCCGCAGCCCCGCCTGCGCTCGCATGGTCGTCGTCCAGAACGTCGCTGGTCGCCTTCTTGAATTCCCGCACGGCCCGGCCGACGGCCTTGCCGACTTCCGGCAGCTTGCCCGGACCAAAAATAATGAGTGCCAAAATCAAGATGACTACGAGCTCCATCGCGCCGATGCCGAACATGACACCACTTCCCCTTCTCCCGGGCTCGCCTTCGAACCGGCTCCCCTTCGAACCGGTTTCCCTTCGAACCGGCTCGCCGCCGTTCCGGCTCTCCCGCTCGTTGGCCCGCCGGATCGTCAGCTTTCCGATCCGCCGGCGCGACCCCGCCGCCCCCGGACCGGCCGGAGGACCCTGAATTCGCTCGAGGCCCCGGCCCGCCAGACCGGCCGGAACACCCTCGGCCTCCCGCCCCACGGTCCGGCGGCGTTCTAACGAAAGTATATCGCACCGTGGGAGTACGGTAAAGGAAAGCAGGTTCCGTGCCGGGCCGAAACACGATGCTGGCTCCACCGGACGAGGCGGCGCCCGCCGGACCGGTGCCGTGTGAACGTCTCGCCGCCTGGTGTACCCTCCAGCCCACGGGCTCCACCCAGACCAGCATGGTCAGGGCCACTTCGTGGCCCCGGCGTCGACCCGCCGGGCACCGCCAAAACCGCCGGCGTGCCTTCCTCCGATGCTTGGTCTCCACCCACGGAGATGATTTGCGTTCGTGGGTCCACCCGTGGCGATGGTTTAGGTTTTCGTCTCCACCCATGGCGCCGTTCCTGCAACTCCGCGGCCGCCGGGCCGTCATGGCTCGCAGCGGTGTTCGGGACCCACGGCCGGGCCATTTCTCCACCCATGGCGATGACTTGCCATCTCGGCTCCACCTGTGGCGACGATTCTGGATTTCGCCGCCACCTATGGCGATCGTTCTCGTCCTGCATTGCCGA
>QGSR01000102.1 GCA_003387805.1 Bacillota bacterium
CGGGCGCGGGGGGGCGCGCCGCGCGTGCGCGCGGTCGCCGCGGCAGCCGCCAGCGTCGCAGCCGGCGCCGCAGCCGCCGGAGCCGCGGCCGCCGACGGAGCCGCCCGAGCATGCCGGGTTGCCGATCTCGCCCCTGGAGCGCCTTCAGGCCGTCGCGTGGGGCGACGACTGCCGGGTGCTCATCTACCACACGCATACGTCGGAAATGTACCGGACCGATTCCTTCGCGCCGGCGCAGCCCGAGCAGTACCACCTGTTCAACTCGACGGACACGGGCATCGTGCGCGTCGGCCGCGCCCTGGCCCGCCGCCTGGAGGAGCTGGGCATCCCCGCCTGCCACGTGACCGCGGTGCACGACTGGCCGTCGCATCCGCGCGCGTACATCGAAGCCCGGGCCACGGTGGAGGAGTTTTTGGCGCGGCACCCTCACGTCGAGATCGTGCTGGACGTGCACCGGGACGCCCCGTCGGGACTGGTGACGACGGTGGCGGGCCGGCGGGCCGCCCAAATCGCCTTCGTCGTGGGCACCAACGGCAGCATGCACCCGGACTGGCCGCGCAACGCCGAGTTCGCCCGGGCGCTGGCCGATTTGCTGGAGCGGCGGCATCCGGGCCTGTTCCGCCGCATCATCGAGCGGCCCGACGCCCGGCTGAATCAAGACTTGCATCCCCGTGCCGTTTTGGTGGAAATCGGCTCCTACGACACGCACCTGGAGGAAGCGGTATTAAGCGCGGAACTGTTCGCGGAAGTCGTCGCGGACATGCTGCACGTCCTCCGCTTCGGGCGGTCGGTGCTGGATCCGGCGCCCGTGCGCTGAGCCGTCCCGTTCCCTCGCGGGCGGGGGGGCGCTAGGGACGCCGTTTCCGAAGGAGGCGGCGGCCGAACATGGACGCGACCATCCGGAGCTCCTCCATGCGGAGCAGCGCGGCCGCGGCTGCATAGACGGCCACCCCCGCCGCGATGCCCGCGCCCGTCTCGGCCAGGCGTCCCGCCAGGGTGCCCACGTCCACCCGGGCGCCCACCGCCGCCGCGGCGCCCGCGGCCGCGGGCATCATGATCAGGGCGGCCAGCCCGGCGCGGGCCAGGGTGCCGAGCAGCGCCCGGCCTTCCAGCCGACCGCCTACTTTCCCGCGGAGGGAGTACAGCTGCGCCGACATCTGCACGATGGACGCGGCGGCGTTGGCCAGCGCCAGTCCGCCGTGCTCCAGATTGGTCCAGCGCAGCAGCGCGAGGCTCAAGGCCGTGTTGGTCAAGACCGTCAGCGCTCCGATCTTCACCGGCGTGACGGTGTCCTGCAGCGAGTAGAAGGCGCGGGTGAGAAGCTGCACCGACGACACCGCGAACAAGCCCACGGCGAAAAACGACAGCGCGTAGGCCGTGGTCGCCGTGTCGGACGGCCCGAACTCGCCCACCTCGAACAGCAGCCGGACGATGGGCTGGCCCAGGGCCGCCAGCCCCGCGGCCGACGGGACGGTGATGAACAAAATCGACCGGAGCCCCGCGGTCAGGGTCGTGCGGAACTGCCGCACGTCGCCCAGCGCCGCGATGCGGGACATCACGGGGTAGATGACCATGGACATGCCCATGCCGAACACGCCCAGCGGCAGCTGCACCAGCCGGTTGGCCAGATTGAGGGCGGTGATGCGGCCGTCGGGCAGCGTGGAGGCCAGAGCGGTCAAAATGATGGTGTTGAGTTGGACGATGGACAGCCCGATGATGGTGGGCCCCATCAGCTTCAGCACCTTGCGCAGGCCCGGGTGCTTCAGGTCGATGCGCCACGGGCGGCGGCGGGCCCGGGACGCGACGAAGGGCACCTGCATGAGGAAATTGGTCACGGCGCCCGCCACGGTGCCCACGGCCATGCCCATGATGCCCATGCGCGGCCCCAGCACGTAGGCGCCCAGCGTGATGGCGATGTTGTACATGATGGGCCCCAGAAGGGGAACCGCGAAGCTTTGGTATGAATTGTGGACGCCCATGCCCACGCCGGCCAGCGCCGTAAACAGCACCGCGGGAAACATGACACGCATGAGGACGACCAAAAAGGCCAGCTGTTCGTCGTCGAAGCCCGGCGCGACGAGAGGCGCCAGCCAAGGCGAAGCGATGACGCCCAGCACCGTCAGGACGACCAGTCCCAAACTGATCAGGTTGATAAACGTGGAGGCCATGGCCCAGGCGTCGTCTTCCTGCCCGCGGGCCAGCATGCCGCTGAAGACGGGGATGAACGCGCTGCTGATGGCGCCGCCTACCAGCAGGAAGTACATGAGGTCGGGAATGTTGAACGCGGCCCGGAACGCGTCGGTTTCCCAGGTCAGGCCGAACACTTCGGCCACGGCCCGCTCCCGGATGAAGCCCAGAAGGCGGGAGATCAGGATGAGCACCATGACGATGCCGGCGTTCTTGGCGATGGTGCGGCCGTGGGCGTCGCTCATGCAGTTTCCTCCAGTCGTTTCCAAAGGCCAACAGTTCTGCGTCCGGCCGGCCGTGTCCTGGTTCGGGAGCCCGGGCGCGGGCGCCCCGGCGCTCCCGATGGACGATGTTATACCATAGCCGCCCGCTTTTGCTATAATGGGGCCATGCAACAAACACGCATCCGCAATTTCAGCATCATCGCCCACATCGACCACGGCAAGTCGACGCTGGCCGATCGCCTTCTGGAACGCACGGGCCGGCTGTCCCAGCGGGAGATGAAGGAGCAGATTCTGGACAGCCTGGAGCTGGAACGCGAGCGGGGTATCACCATCAAACTTCAGGCCGTGCGGCTGACCTACCGCGCCCGCGACGGCCAGGAGTACATCCTGAATCTCATCGATACGCCCGGCCACGTCGACTTCTCGTACGAAGTGTCCCGCAGCCTGGCCGCCTGCGAGGGGGCCCTGCTGGTGGTGGACGCGACCCAGGGCGTGGAGGCGCAGACTTTGGCCAACACGTACCTGGCGCTGGAGCACGACTTGGAAATTATTCCGGTGGTCAACAAGATCGACTTGCCCAACGCGGACCCCGACCGGGTTCTGGCGGAGATCGAGGAGACCATCGGGCTCGATCCGGCCACGGCCATTTTGGCCAGCGCCAAGACGGGCGCGGGCGTCGACGACATTCTGGAAGCCATCGTGGAGCGCATCCCGCCGCCGAAAGGCGATCCGGAGGCGCCGCTGCGCGCGCTCATTTTCGACTCCCACTTTGACCCGTACCGCGGCGTCGTGGCCTACGTGCGCGTCGTGGACGGGCAGCTTTCGCCCGGGCAGTCCATCCGCATGATGAGCTCGGGGAAAACGTACGAAGTGACCGAGCTGGGCGTGTTTCTGCCGCAGATGGCGCCGGTGGACCGGCTGGGTCCGGGCGAGGTGGGGTGCGTGCTGGCGGGCATCAAAAACGTCGGCGACACCCGCATCGGCGACACCATCACCCACGCCGCGCGGCCGGCCGCGGAGCCGCTGCCCGGGTACCGGCCCATCAAGCCGCTGGTTTTCTGCGGGCTTTATCCGGTGGACGGGGAGGATTTCCCGGCCCTGCGGGACGCGTTGGAGAAGCTGCAGCTCAACGACGCGGCGCTGCAGTTTGAAGCCGACACGTCCGGCGCGTTGGGTTTCGGCTTTCGCTGCGGCTTCTTGGGCCTTTTGCACATGGAGATCGTGCAGGAGCGGCTGGAGCGGGAGTTCGGGCTCAATCTCATCACCACCGCGCCCAGCGTGGAGTACCGGGTCGTCTTGACCAACGGCCAGGTGAAAGAAGTCCACAACCCGGCCCACTTCCCGGCGCCGCAGTCCATCGAGCGGGTGGAAGAGCCCTACGTCCGGGCCACCATCGTGACGCCGTCGGAGTTCATCGGGCCGCTGATGGAGCTGTGCCAGGACCGGCGCGGGATCTTCATCAACATGGAGTATTTGACGCCCGAGCGGGCGCAGCTGGTGTACGAGATGCCGCTGAACGAAATTTTGATGGACTTCTACGATCGGCTGAAAACCCGCTCGCGTGGGTACGCGTCGTTGGACTACGAGCCCATCGGCTACCGTGAGGGCAAGCTGGTCAAGATGGACATTTTGCTGGCCGGCGAGCCGGTGGACGCGCTGTCGGCCATCGTGCACCAGGACAAGGCGTACGCCCGGGGGCGGCAGCTGGCAGAGAAGCTCAAGGAAGTCATTCCGCGGCAGCTGTTCGAAGTGCCCATCCAGGCCGCCATCGGCAGCAAAATTATCGCGCGGGAGACCGTCAAGGCGCTGCGCAAGGACGTTCTGGCCAAATGCTACGGCGGCGACGTGACCCGCAAGCGCAAGCTGCTGGAGAAGCAAAAAGAGGGCAAGAAGCGCATGAAACAGCTGGGGCGGGTGGAGGTGCCGCAGGAGGCGTTCATGGCCGTCCTGCGCATCGATTGACGGCGCCGGCGACGGGGCGGCGGGCGGAGGCCGGACGGCCGCCCCGGGGGCTGTACGTCCACGTGCCTTTTTGCGAGAAGATCTGCCACTACTGCGACTTCAACAAGTACCTGCTCCGGGACGGCGGCGTGGACGAGTATTTGGAAGCCCTGGAGCGGGAGGTGGCGCTGTACGGAGCGCAGCTGTTCCCGGCGGCCGGCGGCCCGTCCGCGCCCGGCCCGGACCGCCTCGGTCGGAGCGCCGCCCCGGAGCCCGCCCCGTTCGACACGGTGTACGTCGGGGGCGGCACGCCCACCTCCCTGAGCGCGGCCCAGCTGGAGCGGCTGCTGAGTGCTGTCATGGGAGGTTTTCCCGTGGCGGCCGGGGCCGAGGTGACGGTGGAGGCCAACCCGGGGACCTTAAGCCCCCGCAAGCTGGCCGCGCTGAAGCGGGGCGGGGTCAACCGGATCAGCCTGGGCGTGCAGAGCGCCAATGACGAGCTGCTGCGCGCGCTGGGCCGCATCCACACGGCGCGGCAAGCCCGGGAAAGCTTCGAGCGGGCCCGGGAGTGGTTCGACAACGTCAGCGTCGACCTCATTTACGCGCTGCCGGGACAGGATGAGGACGACTGGCGGCGGACGCTGGAGGAAGTCGTCCGCTGGCGCCCGGACCATATTTCCTGCTACGGTCTCATCATCGAAGACGGCACGCTGTTCGGCGAGCTCATGCGGCAGGGCCGGCTCGACTTGCCCGGCGACGAGCGGGAGCTGGCCATGTACCGCCTGGCCATGGATTTTCTGGCCGGCCACGGCTACGAGCACTACGAGATCGCGAACTGGGCGCTTCCCGGGCGGCAGTCCCGCCACAACCGCATTTACTGGAAAAACGGGGAGTGGCTGGGGCTGGGCCCCGGCGCGCACTCGCAGTGGCAAGGCCGCCGCTTCGCCAACGTGCGGCTGCCCGCGGACTACGCGCGCCTCGTCGCCGAAGGGAAGCCGCCCGTCCAGTGGTCCGAAGCCGTCAGCCGGCGCACCGCGATGGAAGATACCGTCATTTTGGGCTTGCGGCTGCGGGAAGGCGTCGACGCCGACCAGTTCGCCCGGCGGTTCGGCGTCGCTCTCGCGGATGTGTTCGGCGCGGAGATTCGGCGCGTCGTCGAGCGGGGGCTGGCCGTTTGGGACGGCCGGCGCCTGCGCCTCACCGAACGGGGACTGTATTTGTCCAACCAGGCCTTTCAGGAATTCATCAGCCTCTGACCCGCTCCGGGCGCGGAAGCGCTCATACCAAAGGCTTGATCTGCTCGGCTTCTACGCCCACCGCGTCCCCTATGCCCGGCAGCCCGTCGCGGGCCAGCAGCTGCTGCAGCCCTTCCTGCAGCGTGCGCACGAAGCCGGGCCCTCCGTAGACGAAACCGGTGAGCACCTGAACCAGGCGGGCGCCCGCTTTGATCTTTGCGTACGCGTCCGCCGCGGACATGACGCCGCCGACGCCGATGACGGGCAGCCGGCCGCCGACGCGACGATAGATGGCGGCCACCGTCCGGGTGGACGCGTCAAACAGCGGCGCGCCGCTGAGTCCCCCGGGCAACGCCGCCTCGGGGCCCCGCAGACCCGGCCGCGCCACGGTGGTGTTGGTGGCCACGATGCCGCCGGCGCCCCGGCGCAGGCAGACGTCGACCACCGCGTCCAGCTCGCCGGGCGACATGTCGGGGGCCACCTTGACCAGCACGGGCTTCGTCTCGCCGTGGGCCGCGGCCAGCCGGTCCCGTTCCGCCGTAATCCCGGACAGCAGCCGGTCCAGCGACCGCTCCCGCTGCAGGTCCCGCAGGCCCGGCGTGTTGGGGGAGCTGACGTTGACGACGAAGTAGTCCGCCAGCGGGTACAGCGTCCGCAGGCAGTGCAAATAGTCGCTCAGGGCCTCCTCGGCGGGGGTGTCCCGGTTTTTCCCGATGTTCACCCCGATGGGAACGTCCGTCCGGCGCCGCGCCTGCCGGAGGCTTTCGGCCAGCGCGGCCGCGCCGTCGTTGTTGAAGCCCATTCGGTTGATCAAGGCCCGGCGGTCCGGCAGGCGCCACAGGCGGGGCTTGGGATGGCCGGGCTGCGGGCGGGGCGTCACGGTGCCCACTTCGATGAAGCCGAAACCCAGCGCGGCCAGGGCGGGAACGGCCCGGCCGTTCTTGTCCAGTCCCGCGGCCAGGCCGACGCAGGCGGGAAACCGGACGCCGAAGGCTTCGGCCGCCAGCTCCGGCGGGTGCAGGACGTACCGCCGCCGCAGGGCCGCCAACAGGCCGGGGAAGCGGCCGGCCGCGCGCAAAAGCGCCATGGTCATGTCGTGGGCCCGCTCCGCGTCCGTTTGCCAAAGCAGAGGGCGGAGAAGTTTGTACATCGTCAACGCTCCGGCGGTGGATATTGGCGAGAGCTGCCGCGCCGCCGCGCGGCGCCCGCTGCGTTCACCCTACCCGCGCGGGCCCGGCGTGTCAATCCCGTCGGCGATTCCTCCCGGCGGGGCCGCCCCTGCGCGAGCGCCGGGCGAGGGTGACGGCAGCGTTGACAACGCTTCCTAGCTGGTGTTATGTTTGGGGAGGAGGGATTTAGCACTCGGGTGCGTAGAGTGCTAAGG
>QGSR01000103.1 GCA_003387805.1 Bacillota bacterium
CGCACGGTTTTGCGGGTCCGCAGACGGTGCGGCCGGGGCCATGTTCATAGGTGGAGACGAAAACGCGCTTTGTCGCCGCTGGTGAAGGCAAAACCTGAAATCGTCGCCATGGGTGGCGATGCGGTGTGGGCATTGCGCTGCGTCATGGCTGTTTGCGATGATTGTGCTGGTTTTCGCACGGTTTTGCGGGTCCGCAGACGGTGCGGCCGGGGCCATGTTCATAGGTGGAGACGAAAACGCGCTTTGTCGCCGCTGGTGAAGGCAAAACCTGAAATCGTCGCCATGGGTGGCGATGCGGTGTCGGCATTGCGCTGCGGCATGGCTGTTTGCGATGATTGCGCTGGTTTTCGCACGGTTTTGCGGGTCCGCAGACGGTGCGGCCGGGGCCATGTTCACAGGTGGAGACAAAAACGCGGTTCGTCGCCACTAGTGGAGGCAAGACCAGAAATCATCGTCATACACGGCTCCGCCGCTACCGGCACAGCTCCACCGGCATCGGCACCGCTCCGCCGGCGTCGGCACGGCTCCGCCGGCATCGGCACCGCTCCGCCGGCGGCGGCAAGGCTCCGCCGGCCCCGGTTCGCCTCCGCCGGCGGCGGCCCGCACGCGGCGCTGCGCGCGGGATGAAGCCGCCGTTGAAACGTGGTATACTTGTGCTCGGGCTCGGTCCGCAATCCGAGCGTTTTTTATCCGAAAAGGAGTTGAGGCCCGCGATGCTCGGGCTCTTGAAGAAGATCTTTGACCCGAATCCTAAGGAAATTCGGCGACTTCAGGAAATGGTCGTCGAAATCAACGAGTGGGAGCCGGAGATTTCGAAGCTGTCGGACGCTGACTTGCGGGGCAAGACGGCGGAGTTCAAGCAGCGGCTGGCCAACGGCGCGACGCTGGACGACATCCTGCCCGAGGCCTTCGCCGTCGTGCGGGAGGCGGCGGTGCGCACCATCGGCTTGCGTCATTTCGACGTGCAGCTGATGGGCGGCATCGTTCTGCACGAGGGCCGCATCGCCGAGATGCGCACGGGCGAAGGCAAGACGCTGGTGGCCACGCTGCCGGTGTACCTCAATGCGCTGGAAGGCAAAGGCGTCCACGTCGTCACCGTCAACGACTACCTGGCCAAGCGGGACGCCCAGTGGATGGGGCCGATTTACTCGTTCCTGGGCCTCAGCGTGGGCGTCATCGTGCACGGCAAAGACTTCGCCGAGCGCCGGCAGGCCTACGCGGCCGACGTCACCTACGGCACCAACAACGAGTTCGGCTTCGACTATCTGCGGGACAACATGGTGCGCTCCCGGGACCAGATGGTGCAACGGGACCTGCACTACGCCATCGTGGACGAGGTGGACAGCATCCTCATCGACGAGGCGCGCACGCCGCTCATCATCTCGGGCGTGGGCGAGGAGTCGACGCAGCACTACCAGCGGTTTGCCCAGCTGGTGCCGCGGCTGAAGCGGGACGTGCACTACACCGTGGACGAAAAAGCCCGGACGGTGGCGCTGACGGAAGAGGGCACCGCCTACGTCGAAAAGCTGCTGGGCATCGAGAGCCTGGTGGACGAGGAAAACTTCCGGCTGAATCACTACCTGATTCAGGCGCTGAAGGCGCACACGCTGTTTCAGCGGGACCGGGACTACGTCGTCAAAGACGGCCAGGTCATCATCGTCGACGAGTTCACGGGGCGGCTCATGTTCGGGCGGCGCTACAGCGACGGGCTGCACCAGGCCATCGAGGCCAAGGAAGGCGTCCGCATCGAGCGGGAGAGCCAGACGCTGGCGACGATTACGTTCCAGAACTATTTCCGCATGTACAAGAAGCTGGCCGGCATGACCGGCACGGCGAAGACCGAGGAAGAGGAATTCCGCAACATCTACGGCATGGACGTCGTGGAAATCCCGACGCACAAGCCGATGATCCGCGAGGACTACCCGGACGTGGTGTACAAGACGCAGGAGGCCAAGTTCCGGGCGGTCATCGAGGAAATCGCGGAATGCCACGCCAAGGGCCAGCCGGTGCTGGTGGGCACGGTGTCCATCGAGACGTCGGAGAAGCTCAGCGCGATGCTGAAGAAGCGGGGCATTCCGCATCAGGTGCTGAACGCCAAGTATCACGAGCAAGAGGCGGAAATCATCGCTCAGGCGGGCAAGAAGGGCGCCGTCACCATCGCCACCAACATGGCGGGACGCGGCACGGACATCGTCCTGGGCGGCAATCCCGAGTTTCTGGCCCGGCAGGAAATGCGCAAGCGGGGCTACACCGACGAGCAGATTGCGCTGGCGGCCGACTTGACGCTGGGCGGCGGCGGCGCGGCCGGCAATCCGAGCGGCAATCCCGGCGGCCATCCCGGCGGCGCGGCCGACCGGGAGTGGCTGGCCAAAGCGCACGCCGAGTACCGGGCGCTGGTGGAGGAAATGCGGCGCCGGCTGGCGCCGGAGCAGGAGGAAGTGCGGGCGCTGGGCGGCCTGCACATCATCGGCACCGAGCGCCACGAAAGCCGCCGTATCGACAACCAGCTGCGGGGCCGCGCCGGGCGCCAGGGCGACCCGGGTTCGTCCCGCTTCTACGTGTCGCTGGAGGACGACCTGATGCGGCTGTTCGGCTCGGAGCGCATCAGCGGCATCATGGAGCGGCTCGGCTGGGAAGAAGACATGCCCATCGAGCATCCGCAGATTACGAAAGCCATCGAGAACGCGCAAAAGCGGGTGGAAGCCCGCAACTTCGAGCTGCGCAAACAGGTGCTGCAGTTTGACGACGTCATGAACAAGCAGCGCGAAGTCGTCTACGACCAGCGGCGCAAGGTGCTGCTGGGCGAAAATCTGCGCGAGAACGTCGTGGAGATGCTGCGCCGGCTGGTCGAGGACTACGTCGACACCTACTGCGACGAAAAGCTGTCGGCCGACGAGTGGGACCTGGAGGGCCTGCGGGACCGCATGGCGGACTTGCTCAACCGTCCGGCCGAGGAGCTGGCGGTGCCGGAGCTGGCGGGCGACGGGTCCGACGTGGACCGCGACACCTTGAAAGAGCGGCTCCAGGCGCTGGCCGTCGAGGCGTACGAAGCCCGGGAGCGGGAGTTCGGGCCCGAGCTGATGCGGGAAATCGAACGCCACTTCTTGCTCCAGTTCATGGACATGAAGTGGATGGAACATTTGCGGGCTATGGACGACCTGCGGGAAGGCATCGGCCTGCGGGCCTACGGCCAGCGCAACCCGCTGATCGAGTACCAGCTCGAGGCCTTCGAGATGTTCCAGGGCATGATGGGTTCGATTCAGGAGGACACGGTCAAAGCGCTGTTCCGGGTGCGGGTGCGGGCCGAAGCGCCGCCCGGCCCCGCGGCCGGCGGGGACCTGCTGTCCCGGGCCACCGGTTTCTACGGCGGCGGCCAGGCGGCGGGCGCCTTCGGGCGGCGGGAAGGCGGGCGGCCCGCGCCGCGGGTGCAGCAGCGCCGGGTTGCCCAGAAGGTGGGCCGCAACGACCCGTGTCCGTGCGGCAGCGGCAAGAAGTACAAGCACTGCTGCGGCCGGGCCGGTTAAGGCGGCCGGATGCCGCGGCCACGGTCCGTCCACGCCGAGGGCATGGCTGCCCGGCGGCCGGGCGGCGGCCCGGCTCGGCATCGCCGCCGGGCGGCCGCTGCCGTCAATGCTTCGGACGCGTGGCTTGAGCGCTGTTTGACAAGCGAGTTTCAAGCGAGTCTTGGAGGAGGAAACACGATGACGACCGTTTACGTCAGCGAAGTGCGCGAGCGCCTCAAGGAGCTGGGCCGCCGCATCGCCGAAATGGGGGACTATCTTTGAAGTAGACAAGAAGCGGGCCGAAGCGGCGGCGCTGGAGGAAAAGATGGGCGCGCCGGACTTTTGGAACGATCCGAAAGAGGCCCAGCAGGTGGCCCGGCAGGCCAAGGCGCTGAAGGCCCAGGTCGAAGAGTGGGAGCGGGCCCACGGCAAGTGGGAAGACCTGGAAGTGCTGCTGGAGCTGGCCGTGGAAGAGGACGACGAAGCCACGCTGCAGGAGGCCGCGCAGCAGCTGGCCGACCTGGAGCGGGAGGTCGAGCGGCTGGAGCTGTCCACGCTGCTCAGCGGCGAATACGACGACGCGGATGCGATTTTGCACATTCACGCGGGCGCCGGCGGCACGGAGGCCCAGGACTGGGCCGAGATGCTGACCCGCATGTACACCCGCTGGGCGGAGGACCACGGGTACACGGTGGAAGTGCTGGACTCGCTGCCGGGCGAGGAGGCGGGCATCAAGTCCATCAGCCTGGCCGTCAAAGGCCACCGGGCTTACGGCTATCTGAAGGCCGAACGGGGCGTGCACCGGCTGGTGCGCATCAGCCCGTTTGACGCGTCGGGCCGGCGGCATACGTCCTTCGCTTCGGTGACGGTGGAACCGGACGTGGAAGACGACGGCGAAATCGAGATCGATCCCAGCGATCTGCGCATCGACACGTACCGGGCCAGCGGCGCGGGCGGACAGCACGTCAACAAGACCGAGTCCGCGGTGCGGATTACGCACTTGCCGACAGGCATCGTCGTGCAGTGCCAGAGCGAGCGGTCGCAGCACTCCAACCGGGACCGGGCCATGCGCATGCTGAGGGCGCGGCTGCTGCAGCGGAAGCTGGAGGAGCAGCAGAAAAAGATGGCCGAGCTGCGGGGCGAGCAGGCGGAGATCGCGTGGGGCAGCCAGATTCGGTCCTACGTGTTCCAGCCGTACACGATGGTGAAAGACCACCGCACCGACGCGGAAACCGGCAACGTCCAAGCGGTGATGGACGGCGAAATCGACATGTTCATCGAGGCGTATTTGCGGCACAAGCAGTCCTGACGCGGGACCGGCCGCAGCCGGGGCGGAAAGGTGATGGACCCGCCTATGCGATTGTTGTTTCGCACAGCGGTTTTTTGCATCTTGCTCATCGTGGCCGGCGCCCAGGTGTACTTGCCGGGCTTCGTGGCGGGGCGCCTGGGCGACGGCTTCCGGGAAGCCACCGGCATTGCCGCCCTGGACGTGAGCGTCCGCGCTTTTCCGGCGGTGCAGCTGCTGGCGGGCCGCGTGCCCCGCTTGGCCGTCACGGCCGACGACGTCTTGGTGGACGGGCTGCGGGTGGAGCAGCTGCAGCTGGAGGCGGAAAACGTCCGTGTCGGCATGGGACCGCTGCTGCGCGGCCGGTCGCCGTCCATCCGCGCCGGCGGCGCCTCGGTGCGGCTGACCGTGGGCTCCGAGGCGCTGACGGAATACGCTCGGGGCCTGGCGGGCGTGCCGGCGGACATCGAGGTGGACGTGGATGAAGGCGGGGTCGAGCTGAAGGGCAGCGTCGAGCTGTTGGGCGGCACGATTCACGCCGCCGTCGTCGGCCGGTTCGAGGCGGACGGGGACTCGGGCCTCGTATTCGTGCCCGGCGACGTGGCCGTGGAGGGCCAGTCCCTGCCGCCCTTCATGGTGGCGCTGCTGCGAGAGCTTTACGCCGTGCACGTCGATTTGACCGAGGGACCGCTGCCGATGGCCGTGGACGAAGTGGTGCACGAGCCCGGCAAGCTGGTGGTGGTGGGCCGGCCGCTGCTGGACGGGCTCGGGCCGGCGCAGAACTGATCCGGGCCGGCCGGGGGCCGCCGGTGCGGCGACCCGCGGGTTGGCTGAAAGGGGCGGCGGAGTGCAGCGAGGCTGGTGGCTGTGGGCGATCATCGTCGGCGTCGTGCTGCTGACGGCACCGCTCCTGGCACAGCGGGCCGCCTTGGAGCACGACAACCGCACCGTCGAGATTGTCGCTGATCTTGAATCCCTGCGTGAACTAAGTGAATGGGTGGACGTCCCCGTGGACGTCATCCTAGAGAGCTGGGCGGAGCTGGGCGTCACGTCGGCCGGCGCCGTGGAACCGGGCGACATCGCACTGATCCGGGCGGCGGGTCTGCGCGTCGTTCCCAGGACGGTCCAGGTGCTGGACGCGCTGCGGTCCGAGGGGGCGGCGCCGGCCCGCGGTCCTTCCGGCATCGGCCCGTTCATCGCCGCGGGGGAACACATGCCCGGTTATCCCGACGCCATGCCCTCGGTGGCGGAGCGGCTCGCGGCGGCGGGCATTCCCCTCGGCATCGTCGAGTTCGCCAACCAGGCGGGCGAGCGGGAGATGGCCCGCCTGATGAACGACACCGTGGTGTTCGTCCACTCCATCCCGCGCCGGGAGCTGGAGCGTCTGACGGACCGGCAGGCGCTGGCCCGGTTCAACCGGGCCGCGCTCGAACGGCAGGCCCGTGTGCTGTACGTGCACGCGCTGCTGCCCGCGTCGCCCGGCGATGACGACCTGATCGTCGGCCAGCCGGCCGGCGGCGGCCCGTCAATGGTCGCCGCGGGCGCCGGCGGGAGCGGCGGCGTCAATGCGCGGACTTTGGCTCTCGACCCTGAGGAGCGGGCGGCGCTTTTGGCCCGCAACGAGGCCTACGTCTCGGCCCTGGTCACCCGCATGGGCGACATCGGCCTCCGGGTCGGCGCCGTGCAGCCGCTGCCCCGGTGGGCCGGCTCCTCCGTCGTGCCCGTGGCGGTGCTGGTCGCGGCGGCGGCCGGAGCGCTGCTGGTGTTGCGGGCGTTCGTGCGCGTTTCCTGGAAATGGGAACTGGCCGTGCTCGTGGCGGCGGCGGTGGCGGGCGCGCTGCTGCCCGTGCTGGAGCGTGAGGTGCTGCTGCGGCAGCTGGCGGCCTTCGGCGTGGCCGCCGTGTTTCCCGTCTTGGCCGTTGCGCTCGGGGCGGGAGTCGGGAACAAGCAAAACCCCGGGCCGGGAGCCCCGGCCGCGGCCGGGGCGGAGGGCCGGCGGTCTGCGGGTGTGGCCGCCGCCACAATTTGGGGGCTTCTGCGAGTCATGGCCGTGACCGCGGCGGGCGCAGCGCTGGTCGTGGCCGCGCTGGCCGACAGCCGGTTTTTC
>QGSR01000404.1 GCA_003387805.1 Bacillota bacterium
GCGTCGTTTTCCAGCTGCCGGCGGGTCTGCAGCCACACGTCGTCCTGAGGCCGCTGCCGCACGTAGCCCAGGGCGGCACCCCGGGACACGATGGTCACCGACGCCACGGAGCCGGGCTGCAGCATCTCGCTGATCAGGGCGTGGCCCGCCTCATGGTACGCCACGCGGCGCCGCTCGTCGTCCGACGGCCGGCGGTCGGCCCGCTCACCCAGCAGCACCTTTCCCACGGCTTCCGCCAGGTGGCAGGCCTCGATCCGGGAACGTCCCTGGCGCCAGGCCAGGATGGCGGCCTCGTTGACCACCGCCTCCAGGTGGGCGCCCGAGAAACCGTAGGTGTCGCGGGCCAGCGCGTCGATGTCCACGTCGGGCGCCAGGGGACGGCCCCGCAGGTGCAGTTCCAGGATCTCGCGCCGGCCGCGGCGATCGGGCAGGTCCACCCGCACCACGCGGTCGAAGCGGCCGGGCCGGAGCAGCGCCTCATCCAGCAGGTCCACGCGGTTGGTGGCGCCGATGACCACCACCTGCTCGGGGTGGCGGTCGATGCCGTCCATCTCCACCAGCAGCTGGTTCAGGGTCTGGTCGTACTCCAGGTGGCTGACCTGGCGGCCCCGGCGGCCGCCGATGACCTCCAGTTCGTCGATGAACAGCACCGCCGAGCGTGACGGCGTCTCCCGGGCCGCCTGGCGTGCCCGCTGGAACAGGGTCCGGACGCGCTGGGCGCCCACGCCGGCGTAGACCTCGATGAACTCGCCTCCGCTGGCGCTGAGGAAGGCGCTGCCGGTATAGGTGGCCGCCGCCCGGGCCAGCAGCGTCTTGCCGGTGCCCGGCGGGCCGGTCAGAAGAATGCCCCGGAGCGGCCGGATGCCCAGGCGGGCCGCCGCCTGGCGCTGGATCACGAAGTCCAGCGCTTCCCGCAGTTCCCGCTTGGCGGTATCCTGGCCGCCGATGTCGTCGAAGGTGATGCTGGTGCTGGGCCGCCGCCCCGGCGCGGCGGCGCCAAGACCCGGCGGCGTGCCCCGGGCGTGGCCGGCGGCCGCCACGGCCGCACCCAGGGCGGCCAGCAGCAGCAGCGGCGCGACGCGGTCCACACCGCCGGTGAAGATCAGATACGCTGCGAGACCCACGCCGGCCCCGGCCAGCAGGTCAGTCCGCACCGCCGTCACCCCCACCGGCGCGGCGCTCGACGGCGTACAGGTAGGCGTCGCCGCGGTAAAGCTGGATGTAAATGCGGTCGGCGTCGACGGTGAACGCGCTGGCCGGGTCCAGGCCCAGCGCCGCCGCCTCGGCGGCGAAGGCCGCGGCCATTTCGATGTGCCGGCCCGTTTCCGCAGCCTCCAGCACGTACGGGCGCAGGCGGTAATAGGCGTCCACCAGCGCCTGGTCGCGCCGGTCGACGACAGCGATGTCCACGCCCTCAGGGCCCAGGGCCTGCCGGGCGGTGCGTTCCACTTCCAGGAAGGCCTCGCGCAGGTGCGGCACATCGGCCAGCGTCACGGTGACGCGGCGGCCGCCGGCGCCGGATTGGACCTGGGCCGCCGTCACGAAGGGAAGCGCCTCCAGCGCCGTTTGGGCCGGGGCCACCACGGCCCGGGCCGCATAGAGCCGCGTCCCGACCAAAAGCACCGCGAACACCAGCGCAGCCGCCGCGGCGATGCGCAGCAGGCGGCGCAGCCATCCGGCCACGACGACACCCCGCTTCCCGTCGCCAGGTCAGAATAGAATGCCGAGGGTGTTTACATAATACCGAAACGGGCAGCGGCGGCAAAGCGGAGCCTGTTCCCATCCCGTGGCTGCTGCGGCCGGGCGCGGCCGGCGCGCCGGGCCGGGATCAGTGCTGCTCGGGGCGATTCGTTTCGGCTGCTCAGGGCACCGCGTCGACGCCGGCGGGCGCGCCGCCCGCTTCCGGCCGGCCTGCGCGGCCACCGGAAACGGGGGCGGCCCGGCCGGCGTCGGCGGACAGCGGCAGCCGATGGGGGTCGG
>QGSR01000405.1 GCA_003387805.1 Bacillota bacterium
ACGGGCGCACCGCCGAGTGCGCGCTGGGGCTGATGCGGCGGCACCGGGAAACCACGTTCCGCTGGGTCGGGGTGGGCATGCGGGGCTGGGAGCGGCTGCGGGACGGGGAAGCGGAGACGGTGGAGCTGCTGGACGCGCCCGGTTCGGTGGAAGCCGTGGGCAACGCCGTCGCGGAGGCGTTTGTCGCGCTGTCCCGGCATTACGCCGGCGACGGCGGCGGCCGGCTGCTGGTGGTCCACAACCGCCAGGACGACCGCCACATTTTCGCGCCGACCCATCGGCAGCTGGCGCCCTTCGAGCCCGAGCGGTGGCTGACCTGGCCCGAAGACGAAGGGCCGTGGCGCACGCCGCCGCAGACGTCGCCGCCGCCGGAGCAGATGCTGCCCTTCCTTTTGCGGGAGCAACTTCACATCGACTTGTTTCAGGCTTTCATCCAGTCCTTCGCCGCGGAGAACGCGGCCCGGCTCTCCTCCATGCGCAACGCGACGGACAACATCGAGGAGCTTCTGGCGGAGCTGGAGGCCAGTTACCGGCGCGAGCGCCAGGACGTCATCACCAACGAGCTCATGGAGCTGTTGGGCGGCGTCGAGGCGGTGACGGCCCACGAGCGGGCCGACCGCGGATCCGCCTTCTAAGCGACGGTCTTTTCGTTCTGCCCGCCCTAGCGGCAGGCTGCCGGATGCGGTGGTCGAGTGTGATATAGTAGGTAGGCGCCGGACGGTTCTGCCGATTTTTCCGGCGCCTACATCGCAGCACTGGAGTGAGGCTCATGGGCGGAATTCATCCGCAGACGCATATCGGGCCGGTGCATTACATCGTCCGGGACCTGGACCGGCAGGTCGAGTTTTACAGGGATATTTTGGGATTTCACGTGCTGCAGCACCAGGGCGGCACCGCCGTGCTGGGCGCGCCGCCCGCGGGCGCCGGGGCCAACGGCGCGGCGGGACCGGGCGGCCTCGCGGGCACGGAGCTCTTGCGCATGACGGAAGTGCCCGACGCGCCGCGGCCGGGCCGCACCACGGGGCTGTACCACACGGCTTTTTTGCTGCCGACCCGGTGGGACCTGGCGCATTTAGTGCAGCGCATCATCGACACGCGCACGCCGGTGCAGGGCCACTCCAACCACGGCACGCACCTGGCCTTGTACTTGCCCGACCCGGAGGGCAACGGCATCGAACTGGCGTGGGATTTTCCGAAAGAAGCGTGGCCCATGCGGGACGGGAAAATGCGGTTTGAAGACATGCCGCGGGAGGGCATCGACATCCCCGAACTGCTGCAGGAGCTGGAGCGCAACCCCGCGCCGTGGCCGGGGCTGCCGCCCGGCACGACAGTAGGCCACGTTCACCTGCACGTGTCGAATCTGGAGACGACGCGGCGCTTTTACCACGAAGTTCTCGGCTTTGACATCACGGTGGAGGGCTGGCACATCGGCGCGCTGTTTTTCAGCGCGGGCGGCTATCACCACCACATCGGCGCCAACGTGTGGCGCGGGGTGGGCGTGCCGGCGCCGCCGGAAGGCGCCATGGGGCTGCGCTGGTTTACCGTGGTGCTGCCTGGCGATGAGGAGCTGGAGCGCGTCAAGGCCGCGGCGTCGGCCGCCGGGTTCGAGCCGGTGACCGACGGCGACGGCGTGCTGCTGCGGGACCCGTCGCAAAACGGCGTGCGGCTGACGGTGGCGTGAGCCCGGGGCGAACGGGGCGGTTAGGCGGCGAGGTGGCGACGACACATCCATGACGACGGCGGACGTATCGCTCATTGGCGGCGGCGCGGCGGGCGGCGGGCCCGTGGCTATCGATTGGGAAAGGCTCGCACGGCCGGCGGGGCGGCCCCGCCGGCCCGGGGGGGGGGGGGGGGGGCCGCCGGGAGCGGGCGACACCCCGCCCTTCATCGCCCCCCCCCCCCAAAAACAAACCACGTCTCCTATAACCAACTGCGGCCCCCCACGAAAGAGGAAATCGGAGTGTACCGACACCACGC
>QGSR01000104.1 GCA_003387805.1 Bacillota bacterium
CCGGGGCCTCGCTGGGGGGCCGGGCCGCCGTCAAGGCGGGGCAGGTCCTGGACATGAGCCGGATGAAAAAGCTGCGGGCCCAGTTGGCCGAGGCGGACAACCCCTTCGCGTGCCCCCATGGGCGCCCCGTCATCATCGAACTGGACCGCATGGATTTGGAACGGAGGTTTGGCCGCCGCTGATGGATGCCGTCGTCACCACCTCCCGCCGGGCCCGGCCCGAGGAGATTGAGCGGGCCCGCGACCTGGCCCGCCGCCTGGGGATCCCCTACATCGCCCGTGAGGGCTCCATTGAAGCGTTGGGCGCCAAAGCGGTGCTGGTGGTCACGAAAGAGCGCCTGGTGGTGGAAACCGCCGCCGGGCCGCTGTTTTTCCACCCGGGCATGGCCCGGCCCCGTATTCGCTCCCTGGAGCGGGGAGAGGCTGACGTCATGGTGGAGGCCATGCAGCTGCGCCGGGGCGACCACGTGCTGGACTGCACGCTGGGACTGGGCGCGGACGCCATCGTGGCGTCGTGGGTGGTGGGCGAGGAAGGCCGCGTCGTGGGCGTGGAGGCGGTGCCCATGCTGGCGGAGGTGGTGCGGGCGGGGCTTCTGGAATACGACCCGCAGCACCCGGGCATGCGGGCCGCGATGCGGCGCATCGAGGTGGTGGCCGCGGACCACGCCGAGTACTTGCCGACGCTGCCCGACGGCGCCTTCGACGTGGTCTACTTCGACCCCCTGTTTCGCGAGCCCGTCCGGGAAACGGTGCATATGCGGCCGTGGCGGGCGCTGGGCGTGGGCCGGCCGCTGACTCGGGAGGTCATGGCCGAGGCCCGCCGGGTGGCGCGGCGCCGCGTCGTCGTCAAAGAGCGGCAGGGAAGCCCGGTGTTCGAGGAGCTGGGCGTGGACGAGATCGTAGGCGGGCGCAAGAGCCGCATCGCCTACGGTATCATCGACGCGGCCCGTCCCGCGGCCGGCGGCGGTGAGGGGCCGTGACGGGGAAGCCGCCGCTCTTGGTCATCGTCGGCCCCACGGCGGTGGGCAAGACCGCCTTTTGCATCGAACTGGCCCGGCGGCTGCCCGCGGAAATCGTCACCGCCGACTCGATGCAGGTGTATCGCGGCATGGACATCGGCACCGCCAAGCCCACCGCGGAGGAGCGCCGCGGCGTGCCCCACCACGGCATCGATCTGGCCGAGCCTGAGGAAGAATTCAACGTGGCCGACTACCGCCGCCACGCGCTGGCGGCCATCGAGGACATTCACCGGCGGGGCCGCCTGCCGATTTTGTCCGGCGGCACCGGGCTCTACGTGCGGGCCGTCGTGGACGAGTTTCTGTTCCCCGAGCGGGGCGCGGACTGGGAGTTCCGCCGCCGCCTGGAAGAGGAGGCGGAGCGGCTGGGGCGGGAGGCCATTCACCGGCGGTTGCAAGCGGTGGATCCCGAAACGGCGGCGCGCCTGCATCCCAACGATCTGCGCCGGGTCGTCCGGGCGCTGGAAGTGTACGAGCGCACCGGCCGCCCGCTGTCCGAGCATTTGCGGGAGGCCCGCGGCCAGGGATCGCCCTTTGACCTGCTCATGTTCGGTCTCATGCGTCCGCGCGAGGAGCTTTACGCCCGCATCAATCAGCGGGTGCTGGATCAGATCCGTGCCGGCCTCGTGGACGAGGTGGCCCGCCTGCTGGAGCGGGGGCTGGACGAGGACGACGTGTCCATGAAAGGCCTGGGCTACAAGGAAATCATCGGGTACCTGAAAGGCCGCTACGACCTGGATGAAGCCGTGCGCTTGCTGCAGCGGGACACCCGCCGCTACGCCCGGCGGCAGCTGACATGGTTCCGGGCCGATCCCCGCATCCGCTGGCTCGACTTGTCCGAATTTCCCTCCATGAGCGCCGCGGTGGAACACGTGTACGACGCGGTGGTGACGCGCTGGCCGCGCTTTGCGGCCGCGCCGTGAAAGCCGCCGCTGCGGCGGCCGGCCCCGGCGGGAATTTCCGCGCCGCCGGGAACCCATTCCTCCGGCATGCATACAGTAGATAGGTGTCGGCTCGCAAGCACCGCATCCCCGGCCGCCGCGCGTGACGGCGGGCGCCGGGGGGACGCGAGGCGGGGTGGACTGGTGCGCCTTACGTTGATACGGCACGACGTTCCCGAGCCCCACGGCGAGGCCGCCGAGCGGGAGCGCCGGGTGCGGGCGGCGCTGGACGAGCTGGACGCGCTCATCGGCCTGGCGTCGGTGAAAAAGCTGGTGCGGGAGCTGCAGGCTTTCCTGGAGATTCAGCGGCGGCGGACCGAGGCGCGCCTCGCGGCCCAGCCGGTGGCGCTGCACATGGTGTTCAAGGGCAATCCCGGCACCGGAAAAACCACCGTCGCGCGGGTGCTGGGGCGCATCTTCCACGCGATGGACGTGCTGCCCAAAGGGCATTTGGTCGAATGCGAGCGCGCGGACCTGGTGGGCCAGTACATCGGGCACACGGCCCAACGAACGCGGGAATACATCCAGAAGGCCATGGGCGGCGTGCTGTTCATCGACGAGGCGTACTCGCTGGCCCGCGGCGGCGAAAAGGATTTCGGGAAGGAAGCCATCGACACGCTGGTCAAGGCCATGGAGGACCACAAAGACGAGTTCGTCGTCATCTTGGCGGGCTACCGGGCCGAAATGGAGTTTTTCCTGGCCAGCAACCCGGGTTTGCGATCGAGGTTTCCCATCCACATGGAGTTTCCGGACTACACGTGCGACGAGCTGCTGCAAATCGCGCACTTCATGTGCGAACAGCGGCAGTACCGGCTCTCGCCGGCCGCGTCCCGCAGGCTGCGGCGCATTCTGGAACGCCACGCTGCCGACAATCCCTATTTCGGCAACGCCCGTTTCGTCCGCAACGTCCTGGAGCGGGCCATCCGCCGCCAGGCGCTGCGCCTGGTGGACCGCCGGGGGCTGACGCGGTCCGATCTCATGACGCTGGAGGCGTCGGACGTGTGGGAGGCGGCCACCGGATAGGCCGCCGCGGCCCGGCGGCCGCGGCCGGCGCGGGTCCGGAGAAAATGCCGGAAAATTGTGGTTGACACTCCCGTGCACCGCCGGTATAATCGGAACCAAATTTGCGCGAGTCGAGTTGAGCAGAGCTGAGCGGAGTGAGATGAGCCGAGCCGAGGGCCTGCCCTTTTGATCCCTCTTCGGACGATCTCTCGCCGGGCTCATCGCAAAGCCTGGTTTTTTCATTTTGCCAACGCCCGACCGCGCACGGGAGGTTCCGCAGCGTGGCTTTTGTCCCTTCCAGGGAGGAGTTCGTGCGGCTCAGCGCCCGCGCGACCGTGGTGCCGGTCTACCGCGAGGTCATCGCGGATCTGGACACGCCGGTGTCGGCCCTGGCCAAGCTGGGCCCGGGGCCCTGCACGTTTCTTCTGGAGAGCGTCGAGCGGGGCGACACCCTGGGCCGCTACTCGTTTCTGGGCAACAGCGCTCTGATGACGTTTCAAAGCCGCGGCGAGGACGTGATCATCACCCACGCCGACGGCCGCTCCGAGAAAGAACGCACTTCCGACGCCCTGGGCCGGCTGGAGCGGCTGCTGGCCGGGTTCCGGCCGGCGGAGGTGCCCGGGCTGCCCCGGTTTTACGGCGGCGCCGTGGGCTACGTGGGTTTCGAGGGGCTGTCCGGCGGGGCACCCGAAGGGCCGGCGCCGGGTCCCGAGGCCGCCGGGCCCGGGCCGGGCGACGGGTACGACGCGTTGCCGGACTTGTACTTCATCGTCACCGACGCGGTGCTGGTCTTCGATCACGTGCGGCGCAACCTGAAAGTGGTCGTCAACGCGCTGCCCGGGGCCGAGCCCGAGCGGGCCTACGACGAGGCGTGCCGCCGCATCGAGGGCATCCTGGAGCGCCTGCGGGGGGACGCCGGCCTGCGCCCTTTGGCCGGCGTGGAGGTCGGTCGCGGCCGGGCCAACGGCGCGGCTCTCGCGGGCCCCGGGGCCGCCGGGCTCGACGGGGGCGCGGACCGTTTCCGGGAGGCCGTGCGGCGGGCCCGGGAGCATGTCCGCCGCGGCGACGTGTTCCAGGTCGTCTTGTCCCGGCGGTTCGCCGCGCCGCTGCGGGCCCGGCCCTTTGACGTGTACCGCCTGCTGCGCTCGGTCAACCCGTCGCCGTACATGTTCTATCTCGACTTCGGCGACGTCCAGCTGGTGGGGTCGTCGCCGGAAGTGATGGTGCGGCTGGAGGACGGCGTGGCCGAGGTGCGGCCCATCGCCGGCACCCGGCCCCGCGGCGCGACGCCCGAGGACGACCGGCGGCTCGCGGCGGAGCTCTTGGCCGACGAAAAGGAGCGGGCCGAGCACGTGATGCTGGTGGACCTGGGCCGCGACGATTTGGCCCGCGTGTGCCGGGCCGGCTCGGTCCGGGTGCCCCGGCTGATGGCCGTGGAAAAATATTCCCACGTCATGCACATCGTCTCCGACGTCGTCGGGGAACTGGCCGACGGGCGCACCGCCTTCGACCTGCTGCGGGCCGCGTTCCCGGCGGGCACCGTCAGCGGCGCCCCCAAGGCGCGTGCGCTGGAGCTCATCCGGGAGCTGGAGCCCGGGCGTCGCGGGCCCTACGCCGGCGCGGTGGGCTACTTCGGCTTCTCGGGCAACATGGATTCGTGCATCACCATCCGGACCATCGTCGTGCGGCGCGGCGTGGCGTTCATCCAGGCCGGCGCGGGCATCGTGGCCGACTCGGATCCGGATCGGGAACTGCAAGAGATCGCTTCGAAAGCGGGCGCCATGCTGCAAACGGTGGCCGCTGCGGAAGGGGTGCCGGTATGATCGCCGTCATCGACAGCGGGGACTTGTTCACGCACAACCTCGCGCACCTGGCGGGCGCGCTGGGCGCAACGCCGGTGGTGGTCAGGGCCCGCGACGCGGCGCGGCTGGAGGACCTAAGTCCTCGCGGTGTCGTGATCGCCTCCGGCACCGGGCGTCCGGAGGGGGCTCCGGAGGTGATGGCCGTCGTCGAGCGGTGGGCCGGCCGGGCGCCGCTGCTGGGCGTAGGACTGGGCATGCACTGCGTGGCCGTCCGCTTCGGGGCCCGGCTGGCCCCGGCCCGGGCGCCCGTGCACGGCCAAACGGGCGCGGTGCTGCCCGCCGGCACCGGCTTGTTTGCCGGCGTGCCGTCGCCCTTTTCGGCCACGCGCTACGACTCGTTCGTCGTGGACCGGGCGTCGCTGCCCGACGGCCTGGCCGTCACGGCCGAGGCCGCGGACACCGGGGACGTCATGGCGCTGCAGCACGGGTCGCTGCCCGTGTTCGGCGTGCAGTTTCACCCCGAGTCCGCGTTTACGGAGCACGGGGCCCGCGTGATGGAAAATTTTCTGGCCGCCGCGGGCGCGGCGGGGACGTGGAGGAGGGCGATGTGACGGTGACGATCAGCGAAGCCATCCGCAAGCTGGTGGACCGGGAGGACTTGACCGAGGAGCAGGCGGCCGCGGCCATGGAGGACATCATGAGCGGCCGGGCCACGCCCGCGCAAATCGCGGGATTCCTTATCGCGCTGCGCATGAAAGGCGAAACCGTGGAGGAGATCGCGGGCTGCGCCCGGACCATGCGGCGCCTGGCCGTCACCATCCGGCCCCGGCGGCAGCCGCTCATCGACATCGTGGGCACCGGCGGCGACGGCGCCAACACGTTCAACATCTCCACCGCCGCGGCCATCGTGGCCGCGGCGGCCGGCGCCGGCGTGGCCAAGCACGGCAACCGGGCCGTCTCCAGCCGCTGCGGCAGCGCGGACGTGCTGGAGGCTCTGGGCGTAGGCGTGGACGTGGAGCCGGCCTTCGTGCAGCGGTGCATCGAGGAGGCCGGCATCGGCTTCATGTTCGCCCCCCGGTATCACCGGGCCATGAAGTTCGCCGCCGAGCCCCGGCGCGAGCTGGCGGTGCGCACCGTCTTCAACGTGCTGGGGCCGCTGACCAACCCCGCGGGCGTCCAAAGCTACGTGCTGGGCGTTTATGATCCGGAGCTGGTGCCCAAGCTGGCCTACGTGCTGCACGAGCTGGGCGTGGAGCGGGCGTTCGTCGTCCACGGCGCGCCCGGCATGGATGAGTTTTCCATCTGCGGCGAGACGCTGGTGGCCTCGGTGGAGCCCGCGGGCGTGCGGCAGTTCGCCATGACGCCCGAGGACGTCGGGCTGCGGCGGGCGGCCCTGGCGTCCATCATGGGCGGTTCGGTGGAGGACAACGCGGAGCGCATCATCACGGTCTTGACGGGCGCGGAGACGGGTCCGCCGCGGGATGCGGTCGCGCTCAACGCCGGCGCCGGCCTGGTGGTGGCCGGCCTGGCCGAGGACTTGCGCGACGGCGTTGCCATGGCGGTGGACGCCATCGCCTCGGGCCGGGCGTACGACACGCTGGAGACGCTGCGGCGGCTGTCGGGGGGCCGGGCGGCATGATTTTGGACCGCATCATCGCCGAGACCAAAGCGGAAACGGCGCGGCGCCGGCGGATGACGCCGCTTCGGGCGCTGGCCGAGGCCGCGCAGGCGGCGCCGCCTCCCCGGAGCCTGGCCGGGCGGCTGGGCGCGGGCGGCGCGGTGAGCCTTTTGGCCGAGGTGAAGCGGAAATCGCCGTCCAAAGGCGTGCTGCGCGCGGACTTCGATCCCGCGGCCCTGGCCCGGGCGTATGCGAAGGCGGGCGCCGACGCGATTTCCGTGCTGACCGACGGTCCTTTCTTCGGAGGCGGCCTGGACCATTTGCGGGCGGTGCGGGAGGCGGTGCCGCTGCCCGTTTTGCGCAAAGACTTCATCGTTGACCCTTACCAAGTGGCCGAGGCGCGGGCGGCGGGCGCGGACGCGGTGCTGCTCATCGTCGGCGCGCTGCCGCGGCGCAGGCTGGATGAC
>QGSR01000406.1 GCA_003387805.1 Bacillota bacterium
GGTCGTCAAGGGTTCACGGGGCGCCAAAATCGCGGGCGCACGGACGCGGGCGGATGCCACGGATGCACGGCCGCTGGGCGCATGCCGTAGACGCGCGGCCGCGGGCGCACGGCCTGAGCGCACGGCCGCAGATCCACCCCCAGGGGCGGACGCTACTCGGCCCGTGAGGGCAAGGGCGTCTCCGCCTGCCAGTCCACCCGGGGCGCCTGCTTCCAGAGCTCCTCCAACCGGTAGTAGTCCCGCTCCGCGTGGTGGAAGACGTGCACCACAACGCCGCCGTAGTCCATCAAAGCCCAGCGGGACACGTGGTCGCCTTCCCGCCGCAGCGGGTACACGCCCTCCTCCGCCAGGCTTTTCTCGACGGCTTCGATGATGGCCCGCACTTGCGCGTTGGTCGACCCGCTGCAGATGACAAAATAGTCGGTCAACACCGTCAGGTCGGCCATGTCCAGGATGATGACGTCCTCCGCCTTCTTTTCGTCGGCCGCCCGGGCGGCCCGGATGGCCATCTCTCGCTCCGTCAGGGCTTCCGCCTCCCCGCCTAGTCTTGAAAATCCAAGCCGAGAATAATCGTCGCATGGGGCCCGGAGTCGGCCGCCACGCCGGTCCCGTCTCCAGCGGCCGCGCTGGCCGCCGCGGTGCCGTTGCCGCCTGTTCCGCCCGCACCGCCGGGTCCGCCCGAAACGCCGGCGCCACCCGAACCGCCGGTGGCGCCCGTCCCCGCACCGGCGCCGGCCTGGACAAAGGCCGGATCCCGCTGCACCGGCTGCACCCGCTGCACGAGCACCCGGCCGCCGTCGACGCGCCCGCTCACCAGCGCCGCCAGCCCGTCCACGTCAAAGCCGTCCTTGTGCACGATGAGCTGCGTGCGCTCGTACGGCACGCCCGACGGCGCGTTGGCCACCCGCACCACGTCCCAGCCGTGGCGCCGCAGCCAGTCGGCGGCCCGCGTGGCCGCGCCCTGCTGCCCGCTGCCGTTGAGCACTTCCACCGTCGGCAAGTCCAGCCCCCGGATGACCCGGTCCACGACGATCCGCGTCCGCCCGGGGTCGTGCACCCAGTAGCTGGCGCCGCCGATGGTGTCGCCCACGCCCGGCAGCACGGCCGTCTTGATGCGGTCCGGCTCCAGGTTCCGGGCCGAGACCGCCAGCGCCAGCGCCCGGTCCAGCGAAATGTCGGTGCGCACCATGCCGAACAGCTCCTGCACCAGCTGCGGCAGCCGAGGCAGCGAGCCGACGCTCAGCACCTTCCGGGCCACCAGCTCGGCGAAATGCAGCTGCCGCCGCACCCGGCCGTCGTACACGCCCCGGGCCGGGTCCACCAGCGACACGTCGCCCAGCCCGTCGGCCCGGTAGCGCACGTAGTGCAGCGCCTGGCGCCCGTTGAGCACCTGCCGCCCGGCGGGCAAGTCGATGTGCAGCCCCTGCGCGTAGTCGTCGTAGCGCATGGGCCGCTCAATCTCCACCTCGATGCCGCCCAGCGCGTCGATGAATCGCTCGAAGCCCGCAAAGTTCAGCACCACGTAATGGTGCACGGGCACGCCCAGGAGCTGTTCCACCGTCTCCATCAGAAGCTCCGGGCCGCCCAGCGCGTTGGCCACGTTGATCCGGTGAAAGCCGGCCCGCCCGGGTATCTCCACCCGGGTGTCCCTCGGAATGGACAACACGCCCGCGGCGCCCGAGCGCGGCTCGAAGCTGACCAGCATAATGGTGTCCGTGCGGCCGACTCGGTCAATGTCCTCGTCGGTGCCGATGACCAGCACGTTGACCCAGCCCGGCGCCTCCTCGGCCGGTGCCGGCGAGCCGGCGCCCGCCGTCGTCGCCGTCGTCGCCGCCGGCGCCGGCCGGCGGCCCGCCGCCCCCCCGGTCTTCATCCCCCCCCGGGCCGCGGAAAAAGCCCGCCCGCCCCAAAACCCCCTAGCCCCCACCCTGGCGCCGCGGGGCCCATACCCATTTCCCCCCGCCCCCC
>QGSR01000407.1 GCA_003387805.1 Bacillota bacterium
TCCCTGGGAACCCCGGGTCGGCCTCGGTCTCGCCACCGTTGTCAGGAGCGGTCAGGCCGGACGTGGCACCTTCGTCGGGCCGGCTCCCGGCCGGCCCGGCGTCCGGCGCCGGATGGATCCGGGGAAGAATGGGCTCGGCGAAGGCCGCCAGCGCGTCCTCGACGGCCAGCTCCCGGGCCCGGGCCACGTCCCGCCGGTGCGGCGAAGGGATCAGCGAGGCGGGCGGCTCGGCCGCCAGCGACCAGTTCAACAGGCGGCCATCGTCGACGCGGCCCACGCCGACGGCTCGCCGCTGGTGCACGATGTCGCCGGTGTGGGCGTTGACGAGGCGGGCTTCCAGCTCAACGGAAACTTCTGTCGTCTGCACCACGAACCATTCCATTGTTTCACCCGGCGCCTCGCCCGGCGCGCCGCCGCCGGACGGGGTCCGGGAGGGCGCTCCTACGCGGACGGACTCGTCGTAGCCGGTGATGCGGCCGACGATGAAGCCGTCCGCGCCCAGTTCCAGGGCGATGTCCCGGGCCAGTTCGAGCAGTGTTTCGTCGTCAATGTTCCAGAGCGAGGAAGGACGCCGCCGGGCCAGCTGCTCGGCCACGGCTTCCATGGGCACCACTTCGTACCAGCCCACCGCGTGCAGGCCGGCCAGCAGGCGGGCGGCGAGTTCGTCTTCGAGGCCCGCTTGGGCGGTGTTGTTGGCCAAAGGAAAAGCGGCCACCACCTGGATGCCGGCCACGTCGGCGGGCGGGGGCGTCCAGCCGTCGCCGGCGGGCGTGCACGCGGCCAGCATGAAGGCCAGTGCCGCGGCCACGGCCGGCAGCAGCCCGGACCGGCGCACGCCGGGCCCGGGAACTCCGGGGCGGCGCTGCCCCCGGTGCCGGCGGCCCGCGGCCGAGCCCGTCTCTTCAAGGAAAACCGGGTGCCCCGTCATGCCTTCGCTCCTCACAGCAATATGTCCCTTGCGCGATCACCGTTCGCTTTAATTTTACATCATCCCTGCCGGGAAACGCCGGGGCGCGCGCGGAACCCGCGCCCGGGCGGTTGCACCCGGCGGCGGTCGCGGTTTATGATCACCATATAATTGGGAGGTTTGTCCATCATGGCAAGAGTCGGCCTTATCATGGGCAGCGATTCGGACTGGCCGCAGGTCAAGAAGGCCGCGGACGTACTGGACGGCTTCGGTGTCGAGTGGGAGGCGGTGGTGGCCTCGGCCCACCGTTCCCCCGAGCGGGTGACCCGCTGGGTCCGGGAGGCGCCGCAGCGGGGCGTGCAGGTCATCATCGCCGCGGCGGGGCTGGCCGCGCATTTGCCCGGCGTCGTGGCGGCCCAGACGACGCTGCCGGTCATCGGCCTGCCCATCGAGGCGGGCGCCCTGCGGGGCGTGGACGCCCTCTACAGCATCGTGCAGATGCCGCCGGGCGTGCCCGTGGCCACGGTGGGCATCAACGCCGGCCGCAACGCGGGCCTGCTGGCGGTGCAAATGCTGGCGCTGGCGGACCAGGAGTTGCGGGCCCGGCTGGCGCATTACAAAGAGGAAGTCGCGCAGGAGTCGGCCGCGGCCGACCGGCGGCTGCAGGAAATGCTGAAGGCCGAGACCGGGGAATGACGCCCCCGGGCGCCGCGCCCGGCGGGCACCGCGGCGCCGCCGGAGCGGGGAGGCCCCGGCCCAGAGCAAAGCAAGGAGCCGACCACGATGATCGAACGGTACACCAGGCCCGAGATGGGGCGGCTGTGGACGCTGGAAACGAAGTTTCAGCGGTGGCTGGAGGTGGAGCTGGCGGCGGTGGACGCCTGGGCGGAGCTGGGCGTCATCCCGCGGGAGGCGGCGGCCGAAATCCGGGAAAAGGCCGCGTTCAGCGTCGAGCGCATCCTGGAAATCGAGGCGGAAGTGCACCACGACGTCATCGCCTTCACCACGTGCGTGGCCGAGCACGTCGGGCCCGCGGCGCGGTATTTCCA
>QGSR01000105.1 GCA_003387805.1 Bacillota bacterium
CGCTGGCGCTCCCCTCGCTGAGGGCCGGCGTCAACCAAACAACCATGAGGGCGCTGGCCATGGTGGTAGTGGCCTCCATGATCGGCGCCCGGGGCGTGGGCGAGGAGGTTTTGCTCTCCATCACCCGCCTGGACATCGGCCGGGGCTTCGAGGCCGGCTTGGCGGTGGTGGCGCTGGCCATCGTCATAGACCGCTTGACCCAGGGCGTGGCCCGCCGCTTCGAGCCGCCGGTGTAGTCCGGCGGAAGGGCCTCTGCCAAAAGCACGGGGCTCCGCCGTCCACCCAGGGGACGGCGGGGCCGCTCCGGCGCAGCGGTTTTTCGTGCCCGCGCGAAATCGCACTAGGGTTTTCTCGAACAACGTCGAAACTATCAAAACTGAGGCAATATACGGGCATGACGTTGAAGGGGCGCGGCCGCCTCCGGGAAAGGAGCGGGACCCCATACCGTCACCTTGGAGGTCACCGGCGCTGCGGGCGGCACGGCCCGTCTGACGCGGGTCGTGCACGTGGGCCGGCGGCACGCGACGCTGACCATCGAATCCGAACCGGAAAACCTCACGGTGTACATCGACGGCGTCGAGCGGGGCCGCACGCCGCTCACCGTGGAGCTGGATCGCGACCTGGTCCACGTGCGGGTCCGGCACCACTGGCTGGGCGAGTGGGAGGCCAACATTGACCTGCGCTTCACGGCCACGCTGCGAATTTTTGTGGAGCTGCGCTGAAGGCGGGCTGCCGCGCCGGGGAGGGAAGACCGCCGCGCCCGCGCCGTCGCCGGCGCCCGGGCGCGGCGGTACGCGTCACTCGGCCAAGCTGTTCAGCAGCTTGATGTAGCTGCGCACGCCCTTGTCGAAGCTTTCCAGCCGGAGGAACTCGTTGGGCGCGTGGACCTGGTTGTCCGGGTCACCGAAGCTGAAGAAGATGAAGTCGGTCTTCAAAATGCTCTCCACCATGGCCGCAACGGGCAGCGTGCCGCCCGCGCGGGTGAAGACGGGTTCTTCGCCGTACACGTCCTCCAGCACGGCGGCGGCCTTCTTCAGCAGCGGGTGCCCGGGCGGCACCACGTACGCCGGCGCGGAGCCCGCGATGCGGGAAACCGTCACCGTCACGCCGGGGGGCGTATGGGCTTTGACGTGGGCCTCGATGGCGCTCATCACTTTGTCCGGATCCTGATCCGGCACCAGGCGGCACGAAATTTTCGCGTGGGCCTGGCCGGGCAGCACCGTTTTCACGCCTTCGCCCTGGAAGCCGCCCCACATGCCGTTGACCTCCAGTGTGGGCCGCACCCACAGCCGCTCCAGGGTGGAGTAGCCCGGCTCGCCGAAGGGCTGGCTGACGCCGACGCCGGCCAAGAACTCGGCCTCATCAAAGGGAACTTTCGCGATGGCTTCCTTTTCCTCAGGCGTCAGCTCGCGCACGTCATCGTAGAAGCCTTCCACCAAAATTTTGCCGTCGGGCGAGCGCAAGCCGGCCAGGATGGCCGCCAGCGCGTGCAGCGGGTTTTGAATGGCGCCTCCGTAGCTGCCCGAGTGCAAATCCCCGGCCGCGCCCACGACGTCGATTTGCATGGAGCAAATGCCCCGGCTGCCCACGGTGATGTCGGGCCGCTGCACCCGGTAAAAGCCGCCGTCCGCGCACAGCACCGCGTCGCAGCGCAGCTTGTCGGCGTGGGCCTCCAGCAGCGCCGGCAGGCTAGGGCTGCCGATTTCCTCTTCGCCTTCCAGCAGGAACTTGAGGTTGACCGGCGGCCGGCCGTCCACCGCGGCCAGGGCCTCCACCGCTTTCAGCGGGATGAAGAGGTTGCCTTTGTCGTCGGCCGCGCCGCGGGCGTACAGGCGGCCGTCCCGCAGCGTGGGCTCGAAGGGCGGCGTTTCCCACAAATGCTCCGGGTCCACGGGCTGCACGTCCACGTGCCCGTAGATGAGATACGTCGGCAGGGATTCGTCCACCATCCATTCGCCGTACACCGACGGATGGCCCGCGGTCTCGAGAATTTCCACGTGCGGCACGCCGATGGCGCGCAGGCCGGCGGCCGCCCACTCCGCGGCCCGCCGCACGTCGCCCGCGTGCTCCGGCAGCGCGCTGATGCTGGGGATGCGCAGGAAGTCGGCCAGCTCCTGCAGGTGTCGCTCGCGGTGCTGCTGCAAATAGGCTTCGTACTTTGCCATGGACGTCACCTCTCTGCGGATGTCTTGCCGTCGTATCGCGGCGGCGGCGCGGCACGCCCTTCGGGCGGGCCGAAGCGCCGGCTCTAAACGGCATGTTTCGCCCGCCTCCGGCGGCGCTCCTTCGTCGACTTTTGTTTTGAGGAAGGTGTAGACGGCATGGTGGACGAAAGACGCAAGACGGGGCTTTGAGCGATTTTTGAGCTCCTTTTAAGAGAAGGTTTGGAGGATGAACGGAGTGTCGGACCTGCGTGAACAGGCTTACTGGGACGACGAGATCGATCTCCGGCAGCTGGTGGAGACCCTGCTGCGCCACAAATGGGTCATCGTCGGTCTCGTCGTCGCAGCGACGGCTGTCGCCGGGATTTACAGCTACTTCATCCTTCCGCCTAGATACGAGGCGGTCATGACGGTGGCGCTGCCGGCCGCCGACGGCGCGGACGGCATCGGCATGAGCGTGGCCGCCTACGACGCCTTTGCCGGGAGCAATCGCGTCCTCAGCGCGGTCCTGGCCCGCAGCGGGCTGGACCTGACGCCTCGGCAGCTCAGCGACCGGCTGCAGCGTTCGGTGAACGCCAATGAGCGGCTCCTCACCGTCACCGCTTCGGCCCAGACCGCCGGCGAGGCCCACCGGCTGACGCTGATGTGGCGTGAGGCCTTTGAGGCGGAAGTCCGGGCGTACGTCCGGGAACAGCTGGACGAGGCGCTGGACGCGGCTCTGCGGGAGCTGGAGCGGGCCCGGGAGGCTCTCTCCCGGGCGGAAGCGGCGCTGGTGGCCTTCGACCGGGAAACGCCGCTGGGCCTCCTGTCGGCCCGGCTGGCCCGCCTGGAAACCGAGCTGGCCGCCGCGGAAACGGAGCTTCAGAGGCTCCAAAACGTGACCATTCCCCTGGAATCGGTGCGCGTGCAGCTGCTGGAGGACATGCTGGCCGCGGAACCCGGACTGGCCTCCACGTCGGCGTATGTGGACGGCTTGACCCGGCCGCTGGCGGACGATCCGGCCGGCGTGGCGGCGCCGCTCCATCCGGCGGCGGAACTGGCCTCGGCCCGCGCCCGGCTGGAAACGAACCAGCAGGCCGCGGAGCTGCTGCAGCGGCGGATTGAGGATCTGCACGAGCGGATCGCGGCCCTCAACCACGAGCAGACGCTGCTGGAGAAGGAGCGGCAGCGGCTGCAGGACGCGCTGGATTCGGCAGCGGCGCGGCTGCGCGGCGCCAGCGGCCGGGTGGCCGAGCTGGAAGCCCGGGCCCAGCAGCTGGAGCACCTGACGCAGGTGCGGATCGTTATGGACCCGTTCATGCCGGAGAGCCCCGTGGCGCCCCGCAAAATGCTGAACATGGCGCTGGCCGCGTTTCTGGGACTGTTTGCGGGCGTCGGGTTTTCGCTGTTTCACGAGTTTTGGCGCCGCACCGAATGAGTTCTTGCAGAGATGGGGAAGGGCAGAAAGATCTTCTCGGGCGAATACAGAATGCTTGACGCGGTCGGTTAATACAGCATTTATTTTCGATTGCTCGGGGCTATAGGCGGGAGGGAGCCTGTGGCAAAAGCGTCCGGGAACGGCGCAACGTCGGCCGGGGGGCCGGTGGCCTGGGATGATCCCAAGTCGGTGGCCGCGGAAGCGTACCGCATCCTGCGGACGAACCTGCTGTTCACCAATCCCGACCGACCGCTGAAGAGCGTGCTTGTGACCAGCCCGACGGTGGGCGACGGCAAAAGCACGGTAACGGCCAATCTGGCCGTTTCTTTCGCTCAGGCGGGCCGGCGCGTCATCGTCGTCAACGCGGACTTGCGCCGGCCGTCGGTGCACAAGCTGTTTCGCGTGCCCGAGGGCGCGGGCCTCACGTCCGTGCTGGTGGGACAGGCCACGCTGGAGGAGGCGCTGCGGGAGACCGACGCGCCCGACGTGCGGCTGCTCACCGCGGGGCCGACGCCGCCCAATCCGGCCGAGCTGCTGGAGTCGCAGCGCATGCGCACCGTCATGCGGGAGCTGGAGCAGCACGCGGATATCGTGCTGTACGACGCGCCGCCGGTCACCGTGGTGGCGGATGCGGGTCTTCTGGCGCCCCACGTGGACGGCTGCATCCTGGTGGTGAGCCTGGGCGTTACGCAGCGGGACATGGCCCGGGCGGCCGTGGAACAGCTGCAGCGGGTGGGCGGCCGGATTTTGGGCGCGGTGGTCAACCGCATCGGCCCGTCGTCCGGCTATTATTACTACTATTATTACGCCGACGAGGGCCACGGGGCCAACGGACGCGCGAAACTGTGGGAACGAGTCAAGTCAGGGCTGCTGGGGCTGCGGGCCCGGTAAGACGCCGGCGGGGAGCCGGCGCGGGGTCGCCGCGCCGCCGCGCAGCGGCCCGTCACGCCTCGGGCGGCGGCCAAGGTTTGTAACTTAAATCTATGCGAGGGAGCGGAAAAACACGCACCGACGAAGTCGCCGAGAGTTCAGACGAATCAGGGGATACAGCTTGAAGCCTTACTAATCGAAACGTGGCGAGGGTTGGCACAGGAACGGCTTGGTGGGGGGCCGTGCATCGGTTGGGGGGAAAAGCCGTGATCGACCTTCATGCACACGTGCTGCCGGGAGTGGACGACGGGCCCACGTCGTGGAGCGAGTCCGTGGAGATGGTGCGGATGGCGGCGGCCGACGGCATCGCCGCCATTGCAGCCACGTCGCACATGATGCCCGACGGCGCGTTTGCCAACCGCCGGACGACGCTGCTGCCGCTGGTGTCGGAGCTGCAGGAGCGGCTTCGCCGCCAGGGCGTCGACGTCGCCGTGTACCCGGGCGGGGAGGTGTACATGTCGCCCGACGTCATCGCCCGCCTGGAGCGCAAGGAAGTGCTGACGTACAACGACGCCGGCCGCTACATCCTGCTGGAGCTGCCGGCTACGGAGGTACCGTCCTACGCCCGACGGGTCATCGAGGACCTGGTGGACATGGGCATTCGGCCCATTATCGCCCATCCGGAACGCAACGCGGAGATTTCGCACAAGCCCCAGATCGCGAGACAGCTGGTGGACGCGGGCGCGCTGCTGCAGGTCAACGCCGGCAGCTTGCGCTGGCGGCACGCGACCCGGCAGGCCGCCAAGTATTTGCTCACCCGCGGCTACGTGCACTTTCTGGCCACCGACTGTCACGGCGTATACACCCGCCGGCCCCGGCTGTCGCCCTACGTGGCCATCATCGCCGAGTGGATCGGCGCCGACGCCGTCAGGAAGCTGGTGCGGGACAATCCCGCGGCGGTGCTGGCGGGCCGGTGGCTGGACCCGCCGGAGATCAAGGAAAAGCCCGGCCTGGGCGCTCGTCTCTTCGGCGCGCTGCGGGGCGCTCGCCAGGAGCGCGGCCGGGTGAACGTGGAGTACGCCGTCGGCGTCCCGCCTTCCGCCCCTTGATGCGAAGCGGCGCAGCGCGCGGAAGCTTTGGCGAAGAAGGTCTCGCCGCCGCAAACGGCGGCCGTGCAAGGGACAAGACGGGGACTGAGCTGGGCAGGAGGACCATGGATGGAACCGGACATGGCCCGTCTCAACACGGAAGACGACATCATTGACTTGCGGCAGCTCTGGCTGGCGCTCCTGCGCCGCCGCTGGATCGTGGCGGCGGCCTGCGTGCTGGCGGTGCTGGCGGCCTTCGTCATCACCCGCATGGCCACGCCGGTGTACGAGGCCCGCACGACGCTGCTCATCAAAGACCCCGGCGCGTCGGGCGAGCGGATGTTTCTTGACACCGGCGCCGCCGTCGTGACCCGCAACCAGGTGCAAAACAGCGTGCAAATTTTGCGCAGCCGCCAGGTGGCGGAAATGGCCGTGGCCCGGCTGGGCGATCTGCTGCCGCCCGAGGAGCGGCAAGGCTGGGCGGACCGCATCTCTGTCCAGCCCGTGTCCAACACGGACACGCTCATCGTTTCGGTGCAGCATACCGACGCCCGCATCGCAGCGGCCATGGCCAACGCCGTGGCGGAGAGCTTCATCGACCTCAGCCGGGAGCTGAACCGCAGCGAGACGACGGTGGCCCGGGAGTTCATTGAGGAGCAGCTGCAGGTGGCTCAGGCCCAGCTGATGGCGGCCTCGCAGCGGCTGGCCGCGGTGCCCGAGCGGGAGATGACGCTGGCGGCCCTGCTGCGGGAGCAGACCGTGCTGGAGCAGGTGTTCCTGCTTTTGCGCGGCCGCCTGGAGGAAGTGCGGATCGCCGAAGCCATGCGCACTTCCAACGTGGCGGTCATTGACCCGGCGGTGCCGCCGACCCGGCCCGTCAGCCCCCGCCCCATGCTGAACATGGCGCTGGCCTTGTTCCTCGGGCTGTTTGCGGGCGTGGCCGGGGCGCTGCTCCTGGAGTTTTTCGACACGACGGTGAAGACCCCCGAGGAAATCGGCCCGCTCCTGGGCTTGCCGGTCCTGGGCCGCATCCCGGAGGAACGGGCGGGCACGGACCGGAGCTGAGCCGGCGCCCGCCCGCAGCGCCCGGGCCGGTCTCCTGTTGCATGCGGCGGCGTTCGTGCCGGCAGCCGCCGAGGCGTCGGCCGCCGGGCCGGCAACCGCCGCCGCCGCGGCCCTGCGCCCGCCTCCCCCCCGTCAGCC
>QGSR01000408.1 GCA_003387805.1 Bacillota bacterium
CCCCCGCCGCCCCGCGGCGGGGGGTGGCGGCGGGCCAGGGCGACGCGGGCATCGGCGACTTCCGCGCGGTGGTGGCGCCCCGGTCCAATGACAACGGGGCCGTGAAAGCCATTATGGTGTACTTCCGCCGCCCGCCGCACTCTATCTTCGTGCTGGGCGACTCGGGCATCGAAAACGCGGCCGACCTGGCCGGCAAGACGCTGGCCACCACCGCGGGCAACAGCCACCAGATTCTCTTCCCGCTGCTGGCCCGCACGGCCGGCTTCGACCACGAGTCGGTCACCTGGGTGACCATGGACGCGGGCGCCATGGGGCCGGCGCTGCTTCTGGGCCGCGTGGACGGCGCGCCGTTCCTGGCCAACCATGAAGCCCGCCTCCAGGATCAGGCCCAGGGCTTCGGCCGGACGGTCCGCCGCATTTCCTACGCCGACGAAGGCGTCGACATTTACTCCTTCGTCATCTTCGCCCGCGATGCGGACATCGAGCGCAACGCGGACGCGCTGGCCGCGTTCCTGCGGGCCACCGTGCGGGGCATCGAGTACGTGTTCGGCCAGGGCCGCCACGAGGAAGCCGGTCAGGTGGTGCGGCGGTACAACCCTGAGGTGGATCTCAACGCCGCGGTGGGCGCGGCCCGCATCGCCGCCACGTACGCCGTCACCCAGGAGATTTTGGACGGCTCGGCCGCCGTCGGCCAGTTCGAGCGGGACCGCACCGAGCGGTCGCGGGACGTGTACGTGGAGTTCCTGTCCCTGAGCCGTGTGGTGGACATCGAGGAGCTGTACACCAACGAGCTGCTGCCGGAGGTCAAGTAGGAATTCGCTGGTGAGGAGTGCGGCGTTTCCGTGGCTCTGCTGATTCGGGGAGGGAACGTGCTTCGCGGCGAAGACCCGGTGCTTCGCCGCGAAGACGTCCTCATTCAAGGCGACGTCATCGCTGCCGTCGGGGAAAACGTGCCCCCGCCGCCCGGCGCGCAAGTGCTGGACGCGTCCCGGTTCATCGTCGTGCCCGGGCTGATCAACGCGCACACGCATTCGCACAACAACCTCCTGCGGGGGCTCGCGGACAACTGGACGCTGGAGGAGCTGCTGAACCACGGCGCGGCGCTGAACGCGGAGCGGGACTACGAGGACCACTACCTTTCGGCCGCGCTGGGCGCGGTGGAAATGCTGAAGACGGGCACGACGGCGGCCTACGACTTGTTCATGGCCTGGCCCGCCCCCACGGAGGAGGCGGTGGCCGCCGTCGTCCAGGCGTACGTCGACGTGGGGCTGCGGGCGGTGGTGGCGCCGGCCGTGGCGGACATCGTGTTTTACCGGACGGTGCCGGGGCTGTCGGACCTGCTGACGCCCGAGCTGCAGACGCTGGTGCGCTCTATGGAGGCCGCGCCGACTCGCCATCTGGCGGCGCTGGTCGAAAACGCCATCCGCCGCTTTGACGGCGCGGCGGGCGGCCGCGTTCGGGTGGGCTTGGCGCCCACCATTCCCGGGCAGTGCACCGACGAGCTGCTTGAGGCCTTCGCCGGGCTGGCGCGAGAGTACGGCGTCACGCTCCATACCCACCTGGCCGAGACGAAGGTGCAGGTCATCCACGCGCAGCGGCGGTGGGGGAAGACCATCGTCCAGCAGTGCCGGGACGCGGGGCTTTTGGGCTCGCATTTCGTCGGCGCCCACGCGATCTGGCTGACCGACGGCGACATGCGCCTCATGGGCGAGGCGGGAGCCACGGCCGTGCACAATCCGGCCAGCAACCTGAAGCTGGGCAGCGGCATCGCGCCGGTGCGGGAGTGGCTGGACCACGGCATCGGGGCGGCTCTGGGCACCGACGGCTCCATGAGTTCGGACAACCAGAACATGTTCGAAGCCATGCACTTGGCCGCCATGCTGAGCAACGTCCGCCACCCCCACCAGCCCGAGCGCTGGCCCGGCGCGCGGGAGGTGTGGCGCATGGCT
>QGSR01000409.1 GCA_003387805.1 Bacillota bacterium
GGGGACGGGCGGAGGTGTTGGCGGGCCTCGCGTGCCGGGGTGGAGCGGAGGGTGCCGGTGCGGGGGGCGCCGGAGGGGGGGAAAGGGGGGGCGCCCATGGGGGAGAAGGTTGGGGTCAAAGCGCGGGTCGCGGCCCGCCACACGGGCCTGTGGGCGATGGCCGACGATTCGGGTTTGGAAGTGGACGCGCTGGACGGGCGCCCGGGCGTGTATTCGGCGCGGTTCGCCGGGCCCGGCGCCACCGACGCGGACAACAACGCCAAGCTGCTGCGGCTCTTGGAGGGCGTTCCGGACCCGCGGCGCACGGCCCGGTTTCGCTGCGCGATCGCGCTGGTGTCCCCGGACGGAGACGAGTATGTGGACGAAGGCGTCTGCGAAGGGGTGGTGGCCCGGGAGCCGCGCGGTGAGGGCGGTTTCGGATACGATCCGCTGTTCATCGTGCCGGAGTACGGCCGCACCTTCGCGGAACTGCCGCCGGAAGTGAAAGACCGGATCAGCCACCGCGCCCGGGCGCTGGCCGCGGCCAAGCGGCGGCTGGCCCGGCTTCTCGGCGCCGACTGACGCGGCCGGCGGCGTCGCCGCCGCCGGGCGGGCGCGTTCCTCGTTTCCCGAGGCCTCGGCGTGTGCTATAATGGTCTGCGGCAGGTGCGTCGTCGGGGAGTGGCGCAGTTTGGTCAGCGCGCGTGCCTTGGGAGCACGAGGTCGGCGGTTCAAATCCGCTCTCCCCGACCAGTCGTTCCCTTGCGCTTGCGCCCGAGCCCGTTCGTCGTGTATAATGTTTTTTGTCGGGCGGGCGTAGCTCAGTTGCCTAGAGCACCGGCCTTCCAAGCCGGGGGTCGCGGGTTGGAGTCCCGTCGCCCGCTCCAGCTTTGCGCCCGTAGCTCAGCTGGATAGAGCGGCTGCCTTCTAAGCAGCGGGTCGCGGGTTCGAGTCCTGCCGGGCGCACCACTGAGGGCTCTCGTGGTGGGTGTAGCTCAGCTGGTTAGAGCGCCAGGTTGTGGCCCTGGAGGTCGTGGGTTCAAGTCCCATCACTCACCCCACCAATGCGCGGGCTCCTCGACGGACGAGGTCGAGGAGCCTGCATTTTTTTGTCTTCCTGCGGCCCGGGCGCATGATCCGGCGGGCGGCCGGTCATTACTGGAGACGGGGGCTCCTGGTTGGCAATCCCGTGGCCGGCCGCCGCGCTGGCGTTCACGCTGGCGGCTGCTATTTGGCCTCTGACCGTCACGTTCGAGGCGCGCGCGGGCCGCGGCGGCGCGCAGCTCGACGTCTCCTCCGTGGGCATGCTGTGGCGGGCGCGCCTGCGGCTGCTGCACGCGCGGGCGACGCTGCAGGCGGCGTCCGTCGAAGTCCGGTTCTTGCACTTCCTGACGCTGCGCAAGGAGTGGCCGGCGGTCTCGGTGGCCTGGCGCGGGCTCGTCCCTTCGTGGCGCGTCGTGTCCGAGCTGGAAGCGGGCCTGGGGAAAGCGGGCGACGGCGCCGAAGCGGACCATCCGGTCACGTGGGCCCGGGTGCGGCGGTGGGCGCGGGCGTGGAGGCGGTGGCGGCCGGCGGCGCGGGCCGCGCGGCAGGGCCTGCGGTTCGTGGGCCGTCGCCTGGTGGTGTCTTCCCTGCGCATCGCGCTGCGAGTGGCCGTCGATGATCCGGCGGCCGCGGCTTGGGTGCACGGCTTGGCGTGGTCGGTGCTGGGCGCCGCCCTGGGCCGGGCTCAAGGCGCGTGGCGGTTCCGCCGCCCGCCGCGGGTGACCGTGCAGCCGGTTGTTGCGGCCGGCGGGTTTGACTTCCGCATGGCCGGGCAGGCGTCCGTGCGCCAGATCGAAGCGGCCGCGGGCTTGGCGCTGGCCGCGGCGGCCTACGCCGGCGAAAAGCTGGCGCAGGCGGCCAGGGCTCGCCGCCGGGCCCGGCCGCGCCGCCGGAGAGGCCGCCGCACCCCGGCCGCGGGCGG
>QGSR01000106.1 GCA_003387805.1 Bacillota bacterium
GCCCACCCCCCCGTGGGGGGGGGGGGGGGGCCCGGGGGCGCGGGGCGGCCCCGGCCAAGGGGGCGGGCCCCGGCCCCGGGGCCCTGCCCCGGAGCCGCCGCGGCCCGCCGGGACGGAAGCGGGCTCAGCCTGCCTCGACCGCGGCCTCGTCGATGACGGCCAGAATCTCGGCGGTTTTCTCCTCCAGCAGCGCCCGGTCGCCCCGCGTTTCCACGTTGAGCCGCAGCAGCGGCTCGGTGTTGGACTTGCGCACGTTGAAGCGCCAGTCGTCGAAGGCGACGCTGAGGCCGTCGATTTTCTCCACGCGGCCCCGGCCGCCGTAGCGGGCCTCCAGCCGGGCGATGGCGTCGTCGGGGTTGGCCAGCCGCCGGTTGATCTCGCCGCTGACGGGGTACTTGGCCGCCCGCTCCGCGACGAGCTCCGACAGCGGCCGTCCCTTTTCGGACAGCAGCTGCGCCACCAGGAGCCACGGAATCATGCCGCTGTCGCAGTAGCTGAAGTCCCGGAAATAGTGGTGGGCGGACATTTCGCCGCCGTAGACGGCGTCTTCCTCGCGCATTTTCTCTTTCAGGAACGCGTGGCCCGCTTTCCACATGACGGGCCGGCCGCCCAGCTCCGCGATGATCTCCTCGGTGTTCCACACCAGCCGCGGATCGTAGACGATGGCGGCGCCGGGGTGCTTCTTCAGCACCGCCTCGGCCAGCAGGCCGACGATGTAGTAGCCTTCGATGAACCGGCCCTTTTCGTCGAAGAAAAAGCAGCGGTCGAAGTCGCCGTCCCAGGCCACGCCGAAATCCGCTCCGCTTTCCCGCACCAGCGACCCCGTGGCCTCCCGGTTCTCCACCAGCATCGGGTTGGGCACGCCGTTGGGGAAGGAGCCGTCGGGCTCGGCAAACCGGGTTGCGAACTTGAAGGGCAAGTGTTCCCGGAGCATCTCCAGCACGGGGCCGGCGCAGCCGTTGCCCGGGTTGGCCGCGATGGTGAACGGCTTGAGCCTGCTCACGTCCACGTAGCTCAGCAGGTGCGCGACGTACGCGTCCATGGTGTCCACGTGCGTGACGGTGCCTTTCACCGCGGCCGGCGGCGGGTAGTCTTCGGTGCGGGCCCGCCGCTCGATTTCCAGCAGGCCGCTGTCGCCGCTGATGGGCCGGGCCTCCTCCCGGACGAACTTCATGCCGTTGTACTCGGGCGGGTTGTGGCTGGCGGTGACCATGATGCCGCCGTCGAGGCCCATGTGAAACGTGGCGAAATACACTTGCTCGGTGCCGCAGACGCCGATGTCGACCACGTCCACGCCCGCGTCGGCCAGGCCCCTGGCGAGGGCGGCGGACAGCGCCTCGCCCGACGGCCGCACGTCCCGGCCGATGCACACCTTTTTCGGGCCGATCAGCGCCGCGTACGCCCGGCCGATGCGATACGCCAAGTCCTCATCGAGTTCGTCGGGCACGACGCCCCGCACGTCGTACGCCTTGAAACACGAAAGCCGCTGGCTCATTCCGCTACGTGACATCCTTTCCTGCGCGCTCGCGCTCGTCATTCGTTGTTTCGGGCCCCGCGGGCCGTGAAATCCTCCGCGTCCAGCTCCATGGTCAGCTCGTCGACGCCTTCTAAAATGTCGAACTCCATGCGGTCGACGATGCGAAAGCCCAGCTCCTGCAGGAGCCGCACGCCCACTTCGTCGCTGTCGGCGATCTGGATGCTCAGGCGCCGCATGCCCTTTTCTTCTATTGCGTATCGAAGGAACGTCTCGAGAATGTCCCGGCGGTATTCCTCGTCAAAGAGGCTTTTCTCGCCGAACATGGGCGTAAACCACGCCTCTTTGCGCGCCTCGTCGATGCTGTGAAAGTCGATGTCGCCCACATAGCGCCCGTCTTCGGTCTCGATGGCCCACTGCTCGCTGGGCGGTCCCTCCTGCAGCAGATACCACCACATCTCCACGTCGTCCAGCGTGTTCTTGTCGGCCGGCACGCCGATCCAAAGCTCCTGGACCTGAGGGTCGTTTATCATCTCCAGCCGGCGAGGCAAATCTTCCTTGCGCAGCGGGCGCAGCCGGACGCGGCGCCCTTGCAGCACGCGCTCCATGCGTTGACTGACTCCTTCCGTCGGCTCGGGGCCGGTTCGGTGCATGCCGCCGGTCCGCTCGCGGCGGCCGGCGCGACCATACTGTTCCCGATGCGCGCCCGGGTTACCTGCCTCCCGGCCGCTGAAGGCCCGGGCCGGCCTTCGGCGTTCCGCGGCACGGCGCGCCGGGCGCCCGCCCGGGCTGGCCGCCGTGATGCCCGCACCGCGCCCGGCCGGGGTCGCCGGGCGCCGTCGCCGGGCCAAGGTGATTTGACAGAAACACGGGCTCATGGTAAACTATCAGCGCAGCTATCGCGGAGGAGTACTCAAGCGGCCTACGAGGGCGGTTTGCTAAACCGTAGCGGGGTTTATAGCCCTGCCGAGGGTTCGAATCCCTCCTCCTCCGCCAAGGCTTTTCAGGCCGGCGCTTCACCGTAGCGTCGGCCTTTTTTGACCATCGGACCGCGACGACCGCGCCGCTCCCGGCAGCCCGAGCACGCGCCGTCCGGCGCCCGGCGGGTCGCGATCCGGCGGACACGCAAGGCCCTACCGCGGCGGCGCCGCCGCTGCGCGCGTTGGCATGGGACAAACCCGTCGGAGGTGAGACGACATGCCGGGGGATGCCGACTGGACCATTTTGGGCGGTCAGCTCGCGCTCGGCACACTGCTGGGGCTGGCAGTGGGTTTCACCGTAAAGAAGGCGCTCAAAGTGGCGCTGGTCCTTGTGGGCGTCTTGCTTCTGGGCGGCCTCGCCCTGCAGCATTTCGGCTTCATCAGCATCAACTGGGCCGTCATCGAGGAGCTGTACGTCCGCACCGTCGAACACACCGGCGGCTTGTGGGCCCTTTTGCGCGGCTGGGCCGAGTCCCTGGGCGCGCTGATTCCCGTCGCCGGCAGCTTCATCGTCGGCTTCCTGATCGGCCTGAAATTGGGCTGACGGCCCGGCGCGGAACGTGTCGGGCCGCCGGTTCGTCGGCCCGGCCGGCGGCTGGGTCCGCGCCGGGGCCGGGCGCTTCGCCGCCCGCCCGGTCACCCGGCCGGATGCCGCGTCGGGCCCCGCATCGCTCGTCCGGCGCCCGACGCGGCGGCAACGCCGTGCAGCCGCTTACACCGTCAGCTTGACGGGCGGCAGCTTGTACGCGCCCTGCCGGTCGTTGCGCTGGGCGTCGGCCACGTCGGCGCACGTCTGCAGGGTGCGCACCAGCTCGTTGATGTCAAGGCCTCCGTGCCGCGGCGCATAGGCGCTGAGCAGCTGCGCGGCGCCCCGGAACAAATCGGCCGCCCAGTAGTAGCTCTGCTCCTGCCAGTGCTGATGCGCTCCCGCCATCTGAATCAAGGCCTTGTAGAAGTAGTTTGACCGGTTCTCGCTCCAAATGTCGTGGAGCACCCGGTGGCTTTCCGCGTACTTCCCTTCGTTGAACAGGCGGACAAACTCCAGATACTCCGGCGGATAATGCTCGGCCATCGGGACCATCTCCTCGGGCAGCGACTCTGCTACTGTGGAATGTTCCCGAAACGGCGCAAGACTCCCTGCCCGCGGCCCGGGATCGCCGGGTTCCGCCCGGGCGTCACCCTTCCGGCTGAGGTTGGGGTTCGGCGGGCCGCAGGTTGCGCTGCTTGCGGCGCGCGTCCCCCGTCCCTGCCTCCACCAAGAGTTTGTTCGGCGAGATCAGCCACCACGACAGCGCAAGAACGACGGCCGCGCACGCCGCCGCGGCGCCGAGCATGACGCCGCGGCCCACCTCCAGCGCCAGGGCGAAGGCCGGCGGACCGACGGCGACGCCGGCGAAACGCACCGCGCCGTACAAGGACGTGACGACGCCCCGCTCCTCCTGGCCCGCGGCGCTAGTGACCAGCATGTTGACCGCCGGCAGCATGGCACCGATGGCGACGCCCAGCACGGCTAACGCGGCCATGAACGGCACCAGCTCAGAAAACAGCGCCGCGACGCCCAGCGACGCCGCCGCGGCGCCCGACGCGGCCAGGATGGCGGGCTTGAGCCAGCTCAGGCGCTTCTGGAACAGCGCGCCCGCCAGGTAGGCGGTGCCGGCCATGGCCGCCACGGGCACGGCCAGCACGAGGCCGCCCGCAAACCCCTCGATGCCGTATCGCTGCTCCAGCTCGTCGGACAAAAACGACAAGACGCCGAACAGCAGAAACAACGCGGCCATGCCGGCCAGATACGTCGCCGCCAGGGAAACGCCCCGGCCGCGAAAGATGCGGACCAGCGCCCGGACGTAGCCGCGCAGCCCCCGGCCCTGCTCGACGGGCGGCTCGTCGATGACGAACCAGACCAGCAGCGCCACGGGCAGCGCCAGCACGCCGTACACGAAAAACGGCGCCCACCAGACAATGAGCGCCACCGCGGCTCCCAGGATCGGGCTGACCACTTTGCCGACGCCGTTGGCCGCCTCCAGAACGCCCAGCACCTTGGTGCGGCCGCTGCCGGTGAAGAGGTCTCCGGCCAGCGCCACCGCCAGAAGATACGTCCCGCCGGCGCCGACGCCCTGGACGATGCGGCCGGCCAGCACGACGCCGTACGGCTGCTCCAGCAGCAGCGCCGCCCCGCCGGCGATGAGCCCGCCCAGGCCGTACACCGCCAGCGCGGGCGCAATCACCTTGCGCCGCCCGATGTGGTCCGAAAGCACGCCCGCGAACGGAATCACCAGCGCCGCCGGAATGGAAAACACCGTAATAAGCAGGCCCACCTGGAACTGCGTCAGGTCCATGGCCCTCTTCAGCTGCGGAAACACCGGGATGAGCATGGAATTGCCCAGCACCATGACAAAGGGCACGGCCGCCAACACGGCTACGTGCACGAGCCGCCGCTTGTCCACTCCGCACCCCCGCCGAGTCGCTCGATTTCAGGCTGGTCCCGGGCTGGCTCCGGGCGAGCCCTGGTTGGCTCCGGGCGGGCCCTGGTTGGCTCCGGGCGAGCCCTGGTTGGCTCCGGGCGGGCCCTGGTTGGCTCGGGGCGGGCCTTGGCGAGTCCTGGCGGACCCTGGCGGGCCCGGGCCATCCTCGAGCCATTACCTGGCCAGCCCCCGGGCCTGTTCCCGATCCGTCCCCGGGCCAGCCCCCGGGCCATCCTCAGGGCGGCTTCAGCCCGTTTTCGGGTCAGCCGCGGACCGATGCTGGACCGGTGGGTCTGCCCCGAACCGAACGCCTCCCGCGGGCCGAAGGTTTGCCCGTCAGTCTCGCACCGACCGCGGGCGGCTTCGTACTGGCCACCGGCCCCGGCCATGTCGGTCCCGTCTAGCTTTTCCCTCACGCGCACGGCGAATGCGCGCGCCGTGAAGCGCCGCTCCTTCGTCCTACCGGGCGCTGCTGGACAGCGCCGGGACTGGCGCGGTAAGATAAAGCTGTCGTACGCGCGCAAACCTGTCGCATACGCGCAAAGCTGTCGTACACGGGCAAAGCTGTCGCACACGCGCCAAGCCGCCGGATACACGAGAAGCCGGCGTCACGCCGCTTCGTACGTGCGGCTTGCTTCCCGTCCATCCCCCGCGGAAGGGTAGCCAAGCGGCCGACGGCAGCGGTCTTGAAAACCGCCAGGGGCGCAAGCTCCTCGTGGGTTCGAATCCCACCCCTTCCGCCAACGACCACCGGCCTCTCCGCGGACATTACCGCGGGAGGCTTGTTTTTCGTGATGTCCGGGGCCGGGGCCCGGTTCGACGACGGACCTCGGCATCAAGCGGCGCCGCAGCGGGAACGGTTCCAGGATCTACGCACGGTTCCAGGATGGGCGGCCGGTTCCGAGCCCGGCGCACGGCTCCGAAGCCGGCGCATGGCTCCGAAGCCGGCGCATGGTTCCGAAGCCGGCGCACGGCTCCGACACCGACGTACTGCTCCGAGGCCGGCTGGAGCGTAAGCCCCACTAGCGGGCGCAACCTTCTTGCACATAGCTCGCTGGTGGGGCGTGTCGCGGAAATACGCCCCACCAGTGGGCCATGTTCCGTTCGCGCGGCGGAGCCTGCACATCGGCGCCAGAGACTGCGACGGGGGCCTTCGGACCGGGGAGAAAAAGACCCGTGGCACCGGCCGTTCCGGAATGGAACTCCGCGCTGGGACTGGAGTTTCGCGCCAGCGCACCGCCCAAATCAGTCGCCGCGACCGGAGGACCCATTCTTGGGTCTCGTTTTCGTTGTTCGCCTCAGAAACGAGCCGTGGGACGAAAATACGGCCCGATAGTGGGCCTTGGTCCGCGGCCCACACCGAGTCCAGGCGTTGACGCCACGGGGTGGGACGGCGACCCACGGACCGGGTGGCAAGAGGCCTATGGCATAGGTCTTTCCGGAGTGGAAATTCATGCTCGATATGGGGTTCTGTGCCATCGGATCACGTGGGCTGCCACCGCGACCGGAAGTCCCCATCCGTGGGTCTTCTTTTCACTGTTCGTCTCAAGAACGGGCCGTGACACGAGAATACGGCCCATTAGCAGGTCTTCGTCCGCGGCCCGCACCGACCCGGACCTCGACGCCGCGAGCTACGACGACAGCCCTCGGATCGGGTGGCAAAACGCCCACGGCATCGGCCTTTCCAGGGTGGAAATTCTTGCTCCGGCTAGGGTTCTGTCCCAGCGGGTCGCGCTCCCTGTCGCCGCGACCGGAAGGCCCATTCCTGGGTCTCATTTTCGT
>QGSR01000107.1 GCA_003387805.1 Bacillota bacterium
CACCCTGGGCGTGCGCATGGGCGGCCCGTCCGTGGCGCCCATCGCGGGGCCGCCGGTGCCGCTGAAGGTGGACGGCCGGCCCAACGAAGCCCACGTCTGCGCTTGGGCCGCGGTGCACGGGCGCACCGCCAACATTCCCGACGTGTACGAAGCGGAAGGCTACGATTTCCGCGGCACCCGGGCCTTCGACGCGGCCAGCGGCTACCGCTCCCGCTCCATGCTGGTGGTGCCCATGCGGGACCACGAGGGCGTGGTCATCGGCGTGCTGCAGCTGCTGAACGCCATGGATCCCGCCAGCGGCCGGGTGATCCCCTTTCCCGAAGACTGCGGCCTTTGGTGGAGTCGCTGGCGTCCCAGGCCGCGGTGGCCATCGACAACGCCCGCCTCATCCGCAGCCTGGAGGACATGTTTGAAGCGTTCGTGCGGGTCATGGCGTCGGCCATTGACGAGCGCTCGCCGGCCACCCGGGGCCACATCGAGCGGGTGACGGCGCTGACCATGGCGCTGGCCGAGGCCGTCAACGCCTGCGACGAACCGCCCTTCGCCCACGTCCGCTTCAGCGACGACGAGCTCAACGAGCTGCGCATCGCCGCGCTGGTGCACGATGTGGGCAAAGTGACCACTCCCCTGCACATCATCGAAAAGCGCACCAAGCTGGAAGGCGTCCGCGACGGCATCGACGTCATCCGCGAGCGCTTTGCGACGATAAAGGAAGCGAAACGCAACGAGTTTCTGCGGCGCCGGCTGGAGCTGCTGCAGCGGGGCGCGGCGCCCGGCGATGGGGCCGCCCTGGATGAGGAAGAGGCGGCCGCGCTGGCGGAGCTGGGCCAGCAGCGGTATTTCGTCGTCGCGTGCAACCAGCCCGCCGAGTTCATGCCCGACGACCACGTGCAGCGCCTGAAGGAGATCGCGTCCCGCACGTACGTGGCGGACGGCGTGGAGAAGCCGTACCTCACCGAGGACGAGCTGGCCCTGCTGTGCATCCAGCGGGGCAACATCAGCGGCGAAGAGCTGCGGATCATGCGGGACCACGTGTCGGTCACCATGCGCCTGCTGGATCAGATTCCGTTCCCGAACAAACTGAAAGGCGTGCCCCGCTACGCCGGCGGCCACCACGAGAAGCTGAACGGCAAAGGCTACCCCCTGGGCCTGACGGCCGACGATTTGCCCCTGCAGACGCGGATGCTGGCCATTGCCGACGTGTACGAAGCGCTCACCGCCGACGACCGCTCGTACAAAAGGCCCCGCACCCACGACGAGGCGGTGCGCATTCTCCGCTTTATGGTGCAGGACGGCGAGCTGGACGGCGACCTGGTGGAGCTGTTCGTCCGGTCCGGCGCCTGGAAGGCCGGAAATAACCCTCAGCTTTGACTGCCGCCCCCCATCCCGCAGGCGCCACCCCTGCGCGGAAAATTATTTAAAAACACCCGTGATTTAGACACATTTTAGACCGTTCTGAGATTCTTATCAGCGCGCCTCCTTACGATGAGTGCGCCCAGCATGGCAGAGGAGGCGGCACACATGGCGCGCGGCGCGCAGGCGGCAACGGCATGCGGTCTCGTGGGCTTGCTCATCGTGCAGCTTTTCGCGGCCGGCTATGCAGCGGCGTACGGCGAGACGACGCTGCTGGGATTCACGTTCCGCTTCGAGGGCGTGGAGTACGACCCGGCGGCCGACACGTCCGTCTGGACGTACACGGTCACCGGCCCCGGCGTGGACGGCCCGCAGTTCAAGGACCTGAGCCACTGGATCATGGCCTTGTGCCCGCAGCACACGGTCCTAAAGGCGTCGGGCCGATGGGAGCGCTCCGCGAGGCCCGACCCGCACCACGGCCTCGTAGGCATCAAGTGGGACGAGGAAGTGTCCAAGACGGGCTCCCGCACGTTCTACTTCGTCCTCCAAGGCCGGTGGGCCGTGGACGCGGCGGTGCAAATCGGGGTCAAAGCGGGGACGGCCACGGCGTCGGACGTGCTGCCGGGGCCCGCGTGCCGGGTGGACGTGTGCCGCGTGGACTACGCCGTCACCACCCGCAGCGACTGGCACTTCCTGAAGCCCGGCGTTTACGCCGCTCCCGCGCTGCACGTGCAGCTCACGGGCGACGGCGCCGTGCTCCTTCGCTTCAGCGGCTTTGGCGACGCCTATTACGTGGCCGATCCCGGCCTGTCGCCGCCCGTCGTCTTCGAGTACAGCGTGGGCCCCACCCTGGACGCCGCCGAGGCGCTGGGCTGGCACACGGCCGACCAGTTCAACGATTTGGAGGTGGTGGTGCCCAGAGACGCCGTCCGGGCGGGAGCCACGGTCACCGTGTGGCTGAAGGCCCTGGTCACCGAGGCCCACCGCTCGTCGGACTACGCCGGCGGCGGGCGCGTGGGCATCGAGCCCGTGTGTGACTGACCGCCTCCCGCCGCAGGTTCGCAGCACGGCGACGGCCGGCCTCGGGTCCGGGAGGAGACCGGAAACCGCGTGGAGGGGCGCCGAACCCCCGTATCACGCTGCTCGCAGGTGAAGCGCAGACATCAGCACCGCCACCGGCCCCGCCGCCGGTGAGAAAAAGGAGGACGCGAGACGATGAAACGGTTTTCTTTGGTGTTTGCCATGGCGTTGGTGCTGGCCGTGAGCGCCATGGCGCTGGCCGCCTCGCCCGGGGCGCCGCTGCCCGAAGGCGCGCGGGAAGCGGAGACGTTCGAACTGCAAGCCGACGGTTCCTGGGCCCGGGCCATGAACGCTCGGTCTTTCAACAGCGGGTCGGCTGCCGGCCACTGCAACCGGGAGTGCTGGAATTTCGAGCTGGTGAACCACGTGTCCGTGGCGCAGTGGATCAACTTCAGCGTCGACGGCACCCGCAAGGACTGGCAGGTGCTGAAGCCCGGCACGTACGCCTCCGACTCGGTCAGCGCCCGCATCAGCAGCAACAACGACGTCCGCATCACCTTCTGGGCCGAGGATCCGCAGTATGAAGATTCCGAGGTCGAGTCGCCGCCCATTGCCAAGTGGTTCGGCTACGGCATCGGCGACGAGAGCGCGAATGGCCCCGGCATGGTTGAGCAATGGGTCCGCGCGTCGGACTACGGCCCGGACAACCCGCTGGTGTTCACGATTCGGTACGAGGACGGCCTGGCCGACGGCTTGCTCTACCGGATCTGGGAGAAGATCGAGGTCACCAGCCAGCACCGTTCGTCGGACTACCACGGCACCGGCGCCGTGGAGATCTGCGTGACCAATCTGAAGTGGTGGGTTGATCCCGAGAAAGGCGGGTTCGTCAGCCTCGACGAGGACGAGAACGGCAATGGCAACGGCAACGGCTGAGCCCGACGGCTCGGCGCGGTAGGGGAATTCGGCGCCCCCCCTCGCTGTTTCCGGGATTACGCAGGCGCGCCCCGCCCCGAGCCGGGGCGCGCGCCGACGGCCCCTTGGTGTCTCCGGGAAAGCAAGACGCGAACCGAGGAGTGAAAATAGATGGCTGCTGCAAGGAAGTCGGCTTCGTTTCCGGCCGCGAGAGCCGGCGGCGCCGCGGCGTTGGTGGCAATCTTCCTTTTCATCGGGTCTTTCTTGGCCGCCGCCCAGTCCCGCATCGAAATTTCCATCGCCCCCCTGGTGCTGGAGCTGACGGGGGAGCGGGGCCAGTCGGTGCCCTTTTCCATCACCATTTTGAACCGTTCGCAGTTCCAGACGGCCCGCTTTCGCGCCTCGGCCGCGGGGCTGCAGGAGGGCCGCTCCGGCGAGTATACGCCCGTGGTGCCCGATGAGGGCCCCTACGCGGCCTCGTCGTGGGTCCGGTTTGAAGAAACCGAGTTTGAGGTGGGCCCCGGCAGCGCCTTCGAGCTGCGGGGCGTGGTGGAGATTCCCCGCAACGCGCGTCCTTCCGGCTACGCGGCGGCGGTGATTGAGCTGCTGCCGGAGGAACGGGTCGGGCCGGCGGCGCTGTCGGTGGAGTACGTCCAGCGGTTCGTGGTGCCGCTGGAAATCGTGGTCGGGCGCCGGCACGTGCGCTCCGCCCACGTGGACAGCATGGCGGTGGTTCCGGCGGCCTCCTCGCCGGAGCTGGCCGCCGCGTACGGCCGCGGCGCGGTCCTGTTCCTGGCCGGCGTGGTCAACGACGGCGACGTCCACGTGGCGGCCCGGGGCACGCTCATCCTGCGGGACGAGCGGGGCCGGCGGGTGCGCGAGGTGCCGCTGGGCGGCGGCCGCGGCGTCATTTTGCCGGACACCACGGTGGACTTCGGCTCGGTCTTGGTAGGGCTGGCGCCGGGCAAGTACGAGATGCAGGCCGTGGTCCACTACGGCGGCCCCCGGCCTGCCGTGGGACGCATGGAGTTCGAGCTGAGCGACGAAGAGGCCGGCATTTCCCGCGTCGTCGCGGGCCGCGCGGTGCGCATCGACGCGGCCCCGGCCGCGCTGGTGTACGAGTTTCCCCGGGGCGCCTACCGGGTGCAGACCATCACCGTCGTCAACCGGGACTCCGAGGACGTGGACGTGACCGTGTCGTTGCAGGAGCTGGTGAATGACGCCGACGGACAGCCGGTGACCCCCGAGCCCGGCGTCGTCATGCCTTATTCCGCGGTGCCCTGGGGCGACGTGCGGCCGGCGGAGTTCACCCTCCGGCCGGGACAGCGGCGCAACGTCGTCGTCGGTTTCCGCGTGCCGGAAGGGGAAAGCGGCGGACGATACGCGCGCGTCCGCATCGAGGGGCGTCTGCCCGCCCCCGGGCCGGGCATGGAAACCGCGGTCAGCGAGCTGACGGTGGACGCGCTTTTAACCGTTGGTGCGGACCTCAGGCCGGTCATGGAGGCCGCGGAGGTGGAGTGGAGGACGGTAGGGGCCACGGGGCTGGTGACGGTGGGCGTCACGGTGGCCAACGAAGGAAACATTCACGGCGAGGCCGGGCTGCGCCTGACGCTGCAAGAGTACGTGCCGGCGCAGGAGGAAGACATGGGGGACTTCATCTTCGTCCGGGACGCCCACTGGCTGGTGGTGGACGCGGTGGAGACCGGCTCGGGCGAGAGCGTGCTGCTGCCGGGCGAACACCGCTTCCTGTTCGGGGTGTTCTCCCACGAGCTGGAGCGGGACAAGCAGTACCGCGCCTTGATCGAGGTGCTGGGGGCGGGCGGGCGCCGCGACGACCTGGCCACGCTGTTTTTGTGGGTCGATGCCGAGGGGAACGTCCACGAAGGGACGGCGGAACACTTGATGGGAGCTGATGAAGCGTGAAGGGCGGCAGCGGTGTAAGGCGCCGGGCGGCCGGCGTCGCGTTGGTCGTGTTGTTGTGCCTGGCCGCGGCGGGCGGCCGGGCGTGGGCGCAGGAGAACGGTTCGGGCGGCGTGCCCGAGCCCGTGGACGTGCTGGTGACCAACGTGTTTTTCGACACGTTCATTCTCGACGCGCTGGCGGACCTGTCCCTGGAGACGGGGATTCCTATCCTGGCCGACACCACCGTCGGCGGGTTCGTCACCGTGGAGCTGTTTGACGTGCCGCTGCCCCGGGCGCTGGAGCAGCTCCTGCTGCCGGGCGGCTACACGTACAAATGGATGGACGGGTATTACCTGGTGGGCTCGGCCCGCCGGGACGGCCCGCTGTTTCACGTGTTTTCCGTGACCGAGCGGGTCAAGCTCGCGCACGTGAACGCCGCGGACGTGCCCGGCATGCTGGCCCAGCCGTTCCGGGACCTGGTGCGGCCGGAACCGGCCACCAACAGCGTCATCGTGTCCGGCGCTCCGGCCGTGGTGCAGCGCATCGTGGACGACATCGCCAAAATCGACGTGCCGCCGTATCAGATCCGAATCGACGCGCTCATCACCGAGGTGAGCGAGCAGGGCCGCAAGGCGCTGGGCCTCGACTGGAGCTGGATCGAGGAGGCGCCGTCCACCCAGCGGCCCGCCCGCATCGGCGTGCAGCAGCTCATCGGCACCGTGGGCTACTCCTTTACCGGCGTCGACGCGCTGCTGATGCAGCTGCGCAGCGTGGTGGAGCGGGGCGACGCGAAAATCCGGGCCAACCCGACGCTGGTGGCGGTGGAAGGGCAGCCGGCGTCTTTGTTCGTGGGCCGCACCACGTACTACCGCATCGTCACCGGCACGGAGCAGACGCAGGTGACGCGCCTGGAAGCCATCGAGGCGGGCGTCAGCCTCAGCCTCGTGGCCCGGGTGTCGGACGACGGCACCATCGTGCTGCAGATTTCGCCCGGCGTCGAGGACGTGCAGGGCCACGGGCCGGACGATCTGCCGGTGGTGGGCAGCCGCCGGGTGCAGACGACGGTGCGGGTGCAGGACGGCGAAACCATCGGCATCGGCGGGCTCGTGCAGGAAGTGCAGGTGGAGAACCGCAGCCGGGTGCCGATTTTGGGCGATCTGCCCATCTTCGGGCGGCTGTTCAGCAGCGACCGCACCACCACCGAGGAGACGGAGGTTCTCATCTTTATCACGCCGCGCATCGTGCGCGACGGCGAGCAAGGGGGCGGGGCGGAATGAGGATGGCGCCGGCGAGATTGCGAGCGCGGCGGGCCGCTTTTCGCCCGGCGATCGCGGCGGTGGCGGCCGCGCTGCTCTTGGCGGGCCTTGGAAGTCTGCCGGGGCCGGCCCCGGCCCGGGCCGCTTCGGCCGAGGCGCTGGCCATGACGCTGACGCCGTGGGAAGGCTTCGTGGGCGTGGGCGGCGAGCAGTTCGGTCCCGTGGCCAATCCGGCGGGTCTGGC
>QGSR01000410.1 GCA_003387805.1 Bacillota bacterium
GCACGTCCACGTCGCCCGCGTCGACGACGGCCACGCCGGCCAGGCGACGGCGGCCGCTTTCGATGTGAAAGAAGCCGTCGGTTCCCAAAGGGCCCAGGCGGGTGGACGCTTCCCGCACGGCGCGCGGCCCGAAGCGGGCGCCCGGCCGGTAGCCCACGCCCAAGTCGTACGGCACGCCCAGCACCGCCACTTTGCCGGCGGCGTCCTCCGGCGCGGACAGAAGCGGCGCTTTGAAAAAGGTGGCCGGCCCCGTGGGGGCCAAGTTGGAAACATACCGGTGTGTCATGGCTCCTGCAACTCTCCCGTCCCGCGGCCGGAGGGCGCGGAGGCTTGGCGGCGCGCCCGGAAAAATCAGGGGTTGTCTCCACGTTCTCACTCCGCCGCCAAATTCCTGCCGGCGCGGGCGGAGGGACGGGCGCCGCGTACAGGAACAATGAGCAAAGGGAGGGAATTATTTAAACCAAATGAACGGTCCTGTGGCGTGCGATTTGTTAATCCATAGCTCGTCCGAGCTGGTCACCGTCGCCGGCGGCACCCAGCGGCCCAAGCGGGGCCGGGGGCGGGGGGACACGGGGGTAATGGAACGCGGAGCGGTGGCCGGGGGGGGGGGGCGCATCGTCGCGGTGGGGGGGCCCGACGGGGTGCGGCGGCGCGCCGCCGTGGGCCGCGACACCGTCGTCATCGACGCGTCGGGCAAAACGGTGCTGCCCGGCTTCGTGGACCCCCACACGCACGTGGTCCACGCCGGGTCCCGCGAGTTCGAGCTGGGCATGCGTCTGGCCGGCCGCTCGTACATGGACATTTTGGCCGCAGGCGGCGGCATTCTCCATACGGTGAAAGCCACGCGGGCCGCCTCGCTGGACGAACTGGCGGCCCAGACCCGGCGGCGCCTGGACGTCATGCTGGCCCACGGCACGACGACGGTGGAGTCGAAAACAGGCTACGGCCTGAACACGGAGACCGAGCTGAAGCAGCTGGCGGTCAACCGGCGGCTGGCGGCGGAGCACCCGATCCGCATCGTGTCCACCTTCATGGGCGCCCACGCGGTGCCGCCCGAGTACCGCGACGACCCTGACGCCTTCGTGCAGCTGGTCATCGACGAGATGATTCCCGCCGCGGCCGGGGCCGGCGCGGAGTTTTGCGACGTCTTCTGCGAGCGGGGCGTGTTCACCGTGGAGCAGTCCCGGCGCATCCTGGAGGCGGGGCTGGCCGCGGGGATGCGGCCGAAAATTCACGCGGACGAAATCGTGCCCTTCGGCGGGGCCGAGCTGGCCGCGGAGGTGGGCGCCGTGTCCGCGGATCACCTGGTGCACGCGTCCAGCGAAGGCATCCGCCGCCTGGCGGAGGCGGGCGTGGTGGCCGTGCTGCTGCCGGCCACGACGCTGTTTTTGATGGGCGAGAAGTTCGCGCCCGCCCGGGAGATGATCGAAGCGGGCGTGCCGGTGGCGCTGGCCACCGACTGCAATCCGGGCTCCTCGCCCACCGAGTCGATGCAGTACGTCATCGCGCTGGCGTGCACCGCGCTGGGCATGACGCCGGCCGAGGCCGTGGCCGCGGCCACCATCAACGCGGCCCACGCGGTGGGCCGGGCCCATGAAACAGGCAGCCTGGAGGTGGGCAAGCTGGCGGACATCATCGTGCTGGACGCGCCGAATCACCAGTTCATCCCGTACAAGCCCGGAATCAACCTGGTGGAGCGGGTCATCATCGGCGGCGAGATCGTGCTGGAGCGCAGCGTGGGCCGCTGACGCGGGCCGCGCCGGGGCCGGCCTGTTCCGCGGGCCCGGCGCGGACGTGCGGCGCGGCCGGTTCGTCGCCGGGGCGCCGGCGGCCGTGGCGGGCGCGCGGCCCGGCTGCGTGCCGCGCGGGCGGACGCTGCGCCGGCAGGACGAAACAAAGGAGGCATAGGCGATGTCGAGCGAAGCCCGTCCCGTCATTCG
>QGSR01000108.1 GCA_003387805.1 Bacillota bacterium
ACGCGCATCGCGTCGGGCCGGCCGTGTTGCTTTGCCGGGCAGCCGGTTGGGCCGATGGCCTGGTCCGGAACGAACGACTCACGGGCGGGCCGGAACTCCTGCTTCTGACCCGAAAACCGACCGCGGGTAATGAATCTTGCCCCACGAGCGGGTCGCACCATGTTCGGAGCGGGCCGTCGGGGCCGCGTCGGCCCCGACCGGTGCCCTCCTAAGGCGGCCGTGCGTCGACACAGATCCTACCGATGCCCGCCTGCATCGGCCGGGCACCGACTTGGCCCAGGCCAGAGCTCGCCGGCGGCGCCCGTGCGCTGCCGCAGCCCGTCCCGGAACCGGCCGGCGGCAGCCGGGCATCGCCACGGGCCCGGCGGCCACCCCCTCGCCGTGTCGCCTACTCGGCCTGTCGCCTACTCGGTCCATCGCCAACTCGGTCCGTCGCCTACTCGGCCTCGACCAGCCGCTCCAGGCGCTCCACGTAGCCCTCCAGCACGGCGAAGGTTTCCTCCACGGGCTGCGGCGAGGCCAGGTCCACGCCGGCCCGCTTCAGAATTTCCAGCGGATAGTCGGAGCCGCCGGCCTTCAAGAACTCGAGGTACGCCTCGGCCGCGCCGGGTTCGCCGTCCAGCACCCGGCGGGCCAGCGCGTGCGCGCCCGAAATGCCCGTCGCATATTGATACACGTAGAAGTTCGAGTACAGGTGCGTCGGAAACTGGGCCCACGTGATGCCGACCCGCTCGCGGTCCATCTCCACCTCGTCGCCGTAGCCTTCGGCAAACAAGTCGGCCAGCAGCCCGGTCATGATGTCGGCGGTCAGCGGCTGGCCCTTCTCGGCCCGTTGGTGAATGGCCAGCTCGAACCGGGCCAGCGTCGGCATGATGAAGAAGTAGCGGTGGAAGTTGCCCATGGCCTCTTCGATGAGCGCGATCTGGAAGTCCCGGTCGGCGTTCTTCTCGAACAGATGCGCCCGCACCAGCGCCTGGTTGAAGTTGGAAGCCACTTCCGCCAAGAAGATGCCGTACCGCGAATAGATGCGCGGCTGGTGTTTGCGGGTGTAGTACGAGTGCATCGAGTGCCCCAGCTCGTGGGCCAGGGTGCTGAGGCTGCTCAAGTTGTCGGCGTAGTTCATCAAAATGAAAGGATGCGTGTCATACGAGCCGCCCGAGAACGCCCCCGCCCGCTTGCCCTTGTTCGGATAGCGGTCGACCCAGCGCTCCTCCAGGCAGCCGCGCCGCAGCACCTCCACGTACTCGTCGCCCAGAGGCCGCATGCCCTCGGCGATCCACTCCACCGCCTGCTCGTAGGGAATCTCGGGCTCGCGGGCGGTCAGCGCCGCTCGCGCGTCGTACACGTAAAGCTTGTCGTAGCCCAGGGCGCGCCGCCGCACCCGCCAGTAGCGGTGCCAGACGGGCAGGTGCTTGCGGTACGTCTCGATGAGGTTGTGGAACACTTCCACGGGAATGTGGCCGGCGCTCACGGCCGCCTCCAGCGCCGAGCCGTAGCGGCGGGCCCGGGCCATGAACACGTTCTGCTTGACGCCCGCGGCCAGCGCGTTGGCTAGGCCGTTTTTCAGCGCAATGTACGCGTCCGCGTAGTTTTCCCACGCGGTGCGGCGCAGCTCCCGGTCGGTGCTGGCCAAAAGCGACCCGATGGTCCCGTGGGCCACGACGTGCTCGTTGCCCTGGCTGTCCACCGCCGGCTTGAACGTCAAGTCCGCGTCCGAAATGACGCCGTGAACGGAGGACGCCGTCCGGAACGGATCCTGCACCAGGCTCAGCAGCTCCTCCACTTCCGCCGAGCGGACGTGGGGCGCCTTCTTCGCCAGCCGGTCGAAGTAGTGCCGGTAGACGGCCAGGCGCGGCTCCTCATCGGCCCACTGCATCAGGCGGTCCGTGCCCACGGCCAACAGCTCGGGCTCGGCGAAGGCCGCCGCCGCGCCGAACTGGGCCATCAGCGCCCGGCTGCGGTCGTTGATGGCCGCGGCCTGCTGGTCCGACGTGTCCACGGTAAAGCGCAGCATGGCGTAGGTGCTGATTTTCCCGATCAATCCGTACAACTCGTCGACCAGGTCAAACCAGTCGGCCAGCACCGCCGGGCCTTCGCCCAGCCGGCCCTTGAACCGGGCCAGCTCCGGCAGCTTGGCGGTGGCTTCTTCCACGGCCTTCTCCCACGCGGCGTCCGACTCGAACACGCTGGCCGTGTCCCATGTGTGCTCGATGGGAACGTCTTTCCGCTCCGGCAACGCAGTCGACAATGCAGCGCCCTCCCTGCGAAAAGTGATGGTTGTGCGGGCCGCAACGTGCGGGTCGCAACGTGCGGCCGGGAGTGTCCGGCCGGCAACGTGCAGCCGGCAGTGTCCGGCCGGCAACGTGCAGCCGGCAGTGTCCGGCCGGCAACGTGCAGCCGGCAGTGTCCGGCCGGCAACGTGCAGCCGGCTATAGCCCACGGCGTTAAACGAAATCTTTCCGCGGCGAGGGCGGCGAATCCTTTCGGGCGCCGGGAAGCTCAATCGGTCTTCTCTTCAACGGTCACGCCGCGGCGGGCCAGCTCGTCCAGAAACTCGCCGGGCGGAATCAGGCCGGGCGCGTCGGGAGCCCAGACGCCGGGGCGATGCAGGCGGCCTTGGGCCAGCCACAGCGCGCCGACGGCCAGCGGCACCGACGTCAAGTCCCGCATGGGCGCTGTGGCCGCGTACTCCATCGCGGCCGGCCGGCCGTCCTTTTCGCCCGCAACCCGGACCAGCACGCCGGAGACGGCCGGGCGCCTGGGCCCGATGCGGCTTAGAACCGGCAGCAGCGGCACCAGCACCCGGGCCAGCGCGGTGCGCAGCCCGTGGGTGCGGGCCAGGCCGAGACGACCCGTGATGACGCCGAGATGGTGCAGGAACGGCTCCACCAGTCCGCCTTTCAGTGCGACGGTGCGCACGCCCGGCAGCTGCTCCGGCAGCGTCAGGGGCTCGGGATGGCCCACGTGGCACACTTTCACCCGGCCCAGCGGCGGCGGAAACGCCACGTATTCGGAGCCCGAGCCGGCCCGCACCCGGGTCGGCCGCCCGTCGGCGAAGGTGGCCACGTGGCCGTCGAAAATGTGGAGGGTGTGCAGGGCGACGGCGTGGCCGCCGGACTCGGCGGCGCTGCCCGCCCAGGCGATGGTGACGTCGGTGGTCTTGTCCAGGCGGGCCGCCGCCTGCAGGGCCAGGACGTTGGTCAAGCCAGGGGTCCAGCCCAGCCCGGTGACGACGGTGACGCCCGCGGCTCGCGCCGCGTCGCCCTGCTGCAGCGCGGCGGCGAGGCCGTCCGCGTCGTCGCACAGGCTGACGTACGGCGTGCGGGCGGCGACGGCCGCCTTTACCATGAGCTCTTCAAAAATGTAAAACGGACCCAGCGCGCCCAGCGCCACGTCGTGCCGCCGCATGAGGCCGACGACGGCGTCATGGTCGTAGGCGTCGGCCGTTTCAACGGCGATGTCCGCGCGGGGGACGGAACCAGCACGGCGCCGGGCGCGCGCCTCCTCCTGGGCCGCCAGCGCCTGCTCTCGGGCCCGCTCCAGCGCGGCCCGCGTGCGCCCGACGATGGTGACCAGCTCCACGCCCGGCGTGATCGCCAGCTCCTCCGCGGCCCGGCGGCCCATGTCGCCGCCGCCCCCGAAGACCACGAACCGCATCAGGACTCGTACACCCGCATAACGGCCGCCGTGGCCGGGTTGCTGCGCAGCCGCTCCAGCTCCTCGGACGACACCGGCTGCGGCTTGTCCCGGTCGCCGTCGACGATGCAGAGGAAGCCGTACGGCTCGTCGCCGTCGTTGACGAACTGGTGGGGCGTCATGGGCGGCACGTAAATGACGTCAAAAGGCCTGGTTTCGTACACGTCGTCGCCGACGATAACTTTGCCCTCGCCCCGAAGCGTCATGACGACGTGAATGTGCTGGTGCTTCTCCAGCGAGGAGTGCCCGCCCGGGCCTACTTCGAAGTAGCGCAGCCGGAACGAGCACGGCTCACCGAATCGCCCGGCGATGACCTGGCGCGTGATGTCCCGCCACGCTTCGCCCGGACGCTCGCCCCGGTGCTGCTTGTATTCTTCCAGCTCGACCCCGTCCCAGCGGTAGTTTTCGGGATCGAAGCGCCGGAATGTCACCACGTTGTCGTTGTCAGGCATGGTCGCCCGCCTCCCGTCGGTGCCAATGCAACATCGTCTACAAACGTCATTGTATAAAAACTCATCGCGGATGTCGCCATGGATTTCGGTGGTGCGCGTTTTTTGACGCTGACGTCGCGGTCCAGTGGCCGGACCAATTTGCCGCCGGGTGATAACCGGTCCAACCATCGGACCATCACGACGCGCATAAGTTCATAACTCGTTCCTGAAACAGATCAGAAGGCCCCGAACCGGTCCAATGGCCGGACCAATGCGTGACATCCGGCAAACCGGTCCGGCCACCGGACCACTTGGCGGGCGCCTCGAGAATTGGTCCAGCCACTGGACCACTTTAGGGCGCCCTGGGAATTGGTCCAGCCACTGGACCACTTTGTGGTGCCCCGAGACCTGGTCCGGCCACCGGACCACTTGGCGAGCGCCTCGAGAATTGGTCCGGCCACTGGACCACTTTAGGGCGCCTCGGGAATTGGTCCAGCCACTGGACCACTGTGGGGTGCCTCGATAACTGGTCTGGCCGCTGGACCACGTGGGGGTGTCCCGAGAACAGGTCTAGCCACTAGACCCCTTTGAGGGTGCGCCGAGCGCTGGTACAGCCATTGGACCTGTAGGTCGCCCTTCGGAGGAGAAACTGTTACAGAGTCGGATCTGTAGGGCCCGAGGGTGGTCTAGTGGCCGGACCAATTTGTGTGAAGGCGTCAAGTGGTCCAGCCATCGGACCGGTGGATGAAGGGCGAAAATCGCGATGGTCCCGCTTGCGGACGGATGCGCGGCGCTTCGTTCGGGCATCTCGCTGGGCGGCGGGCGCCGGTCAGTCCATGGTGACCACGACTTTCAGCGAGTTGTGCACGTCCCGGGCCGTCCTGTAGGCCGCTTCCGCCTGGTGCAGCGGGAAGCGGTGCGTAATGAGGACGTCGGCAGGAACGTGGCCGCTGACGACGTGCTCCAGCGCTTCCTTCATGTCGTCGGGTCCGGCGGAGTAGCTGGTGACGATGTTCACTTCACGGAAGAACAGCTCTTCCACCGGAAAGGGCACCGTTTCGCCCGGGGCGGCCGGGGCGAACAGCAGCAGCGTGCCGCCGCTGCGCACGTATTTGATGCCTTCCAGCATCGCCTTGGGGGATCCCGGCGTGACGACCACGAGGTCAAAGGCTTGTTCGGGAACGGCCGAGGTGAGGCGGGGTGCCGCCGGCGGCCGGCTGACGTCGTACACTTCGTCGGCCCAGTGCTCGCGTGCGAGAGCCAAGCGACGTGACACCGCGTCGGATCCCGCCAGCCGTCCCGCACCCCGCCGGCGGAGCAGGAAGCCAAAGAGCTGGCCGATGAAGCCGAGGCCGATGACGAGGACGCGCATGCCCGGCGCAAAGCGAGCCCGCTTCAAGGCCTTGACGACGCAGGCCAGCGGTTCCACCAGCGTGCCCGCTTCGTACGACACGTGGGCGGGCAGGAGGTGGGTGTCGTGCCGCACGCTTTGCTGGGCCACCACGGCGTATTCGGCCATGCCGCCCGGAAGCAGCGCCTGCTCCCGCCAGACGGGGCAGTGGACGTAGTCGCCCCGCCGGCAGGCTTCGCATTCCATGCACGGCGCGTGGTGGTGGAGCACCACCCGGTCGCCGGGCCGGAAACGGGTGACGCCGTCGCCGACGGCCACCACGTCGCCTGCGGGCTCGTGGCCGAAGACGAAGGGTGCCTTCTGCGCCACGTACCAGTCCATGAGGTCGCTGCCGCAGATGCCGCACACCCGAATCCGCACCAGCAGTTCGCCGGGGCCGGGCCGAGGCACGTCCATCTGTTCGAGCACCAGATCGTTGGGGCCGCGCAGCACCGCGGCGAGCATCGTCGCCGGCACGGCCAGCAAACCTTTCGGTGAAGAGCGGTCGGTCATGCGGGGCTCGCCTCCGGCCGCAGCGCGAACTTGACGCCTTCGCCGCGCTCCAGCTCTTCGAAGGCCTGGAGCAGCTCGGACAGGGGGCGCACGCCGGTGATGAGGCCGCCCAGCTTCATTTCGCCCGAAGCAAGCAGGCGCTGGGCTTCGACAACGTCGTCGGGCGTGTAATGGAAGGAGCCCAGGAGCGTCACTTCGTCATAGTGGATGCGCCGGGCGCTGAAGGCCACTTCCGCGCCGCCGGCCAGGCCGCCGAACAGCAGCACTTGGCCGCCGACCCGGGCCAGCTGCGGTGCCGCCGCCCACACGTCGGGCCGGCCGGTGCACTCGATGACGACGTCGGCGCCGGCCAGGCCCCGGGCCTGCAGCTCGTCGTTGACCGCCGGCACGCGGCCCTGGACGGCGTGCTGGGCGCCCAGGCGCCGCGCCAGCTCGAGACCCGATTCGCGGCCGCCCACTGCCGTAATTTGCGGCACGCCCAGCGCCCTGGCCACGGCCACGTGCAGCAGGCCGATGGCGCCAACGCCGATGATGAGCACGCTGTCGATGCCGCCACGCCGGACCCGGGCCCGGGCGTCGTC